>NZ_JAALEE010000542.1:0-5037 GCF_014145265.1 Dietzia sp. CW19
GGACCCGTGCGGGGGTCGACCGGCCCGCGCACGGCCCGGGCGGGGGCGTCGGGAGCGGGGGCGTCGGGAGCGGGATCAGCCATCAGCGGGCGCCTTTCCGGGAATCGAGGATCGAGTGGCCGTACTCCACCAGCTCGCGGATCTGCGGGCCGATGCCACCGAAGTCCTGTCCGGCCATGTCCCCGGCCTCGGAGCGGGTGGCCACACCCTGGGCGATCGCCGCGAACTTGAACGTCGCGAACGCCAGGTACCAGGGCATGTGTGCGGGATCCGTGCCGGTCGCGGAGCAGTACCTGTCCAGCAACCGCTGCGGGCCGGGCCACCCGGGGCCCGTGGTCAGACTCGGGATGAGCGGGACCTCGGGTCCGTCGGGATCGCCCCAGTACAGAACGGTCTGGGCGAGGTCGGCCACCGGATCGCCGAGGGTCGACAGTTCCCAGTCGAGGATCGCCTTGATCCGCCCCGGATCGTCGGCGTCGACCACACAGTTGTCCATGCGGTAGTCACCGTGGATGATCCGCGACGACGGCGAGGTGGGCAGGTCCCGGCCGAGTCGCGCGGCCAACTCGGGCAGGCGGTCCGCGCGGACGCTCGCGCTCGCCTTCTCCGACTGTCCGAGCCACCTGCGCAGCTGCCGATCGAGGTAACCCTCCGGCCGCCCCAGATCCCCCAGGCCGACGGCGTCCTGATCCACTGCGTGGAGAGCGACCATCGCGTCGATCTGCGCGTCCGCCATGGCCGCCTTGTCGTCGTCGGACTCGGCGTAGCCCGGCGGCAGTTCGTCGCGGATCACGTGACCGACGACCTTCTCCATCACGTAGTACGGGACACCGAGGTCCTCGCCGGTGGTCTCGTTGAGCACGATCCCGGCCACCGGGACGTCCGTCGACGCCAGCCCCAGCTGGATGCGCGCCTCGCGCCCCATGTCGTGGGCGCTCGGGAGGAGCTCACCCGTGGGCGGCCGACGCAGGATGAGCCCGCCGGCGTCCGAGCGGAGCGTGAACGTGAGGTTGGACTTGCCCCCCGCGATCAGCTCGGCGGAGAAGTCCGTCCAGGCCGCCTCGCCCGTGGCCTCGGCGATCTTGGGGCCCACGACGTCGGGGCGGAGGAGTCGGTCGACCGCCGGGCCGGCGGACGATTCTGGTGGAGTGGTCATGGGGTGATCCTCGCGGTTGATGGGCGGCCGGATGACCGGAACGGGCACGGACTAGTCGTGGCCGACCGTGTGCAGGTCGTTGCCGCGGGTCTCCTTCATGATCGCCGTCGCGATGATGGTGCAGACGCAGAGCACGATGATGTAGGCGCTGATCATCCAGTACACGTCCCACTCGATGAACTGCGCGTTGAGGTACGGTGCGCTGCCGCCGAAGACCGCGACGGACAGGGAGTAGGCGAAACCGATGCCCGCCGTGCGCATCTTGGTGGGGAACGCCTCGGACATGAACGACGACAGGATGGAACCGGCGGCGGCGACCAGGGTCATGGCGATCAGCGAGGTGAGGAACAGGGTCCACGGTCGGTCGTCGATCATGCCCATCAGGAACGGGGTGGTGACGATGGTGCCGACAGCGAAGATGAAGATCACCGGGCGCCGGCCGATCTTGTCCGACAGCAGGCCCCACAGCGGGAGCGTGCACAGGGCGACCAGCTGGCTGCCGAAGATCATCCAGAAGGCGGCGCCCGCATCCATGTCGCGTTGGGTGATCGCGAAGGTGGAGGCGTACGAGCTCCAGGTGTAGTGGGCGACGGTGACGCCGGAGACCATGGTCACGACCAGCGCGATGGCACGGGCCAGACGGCCCCTGGAGAAGGTGACCACCGGGGAGGTCGGGTCGGCCGCGGCCGCCTCGGCGGCCTTGTCGAAGACGTCGGACTCCTCCATCCCGGCCCGCAGGTACAGCACGAACAGGGCGAACACGGCACCGAGCAGGAACGGGATGCGCCAGCCCCACTCGCCGACGGCGGACTCGGACAGCACGGCGGTGATGGTGCCGCCCACGCCGTAGGCGATCACGGTGCCGCCCATGATGGCGACGAAGACCAGGCTCCCCCACATCCCGCGACGGTGGGGCGGCGCGATCTCGGCGACGTAGCTGTACGCGGTCGCGGACTCACCACCGTGCGCGAAGCCCTGGACGATCCGGCACAGCAGGAGCAGCACGGAGGCGAAGACACCCAGGGTCTCGTAGCTCGGCAGCAGGCCGATCAGCAGGCTCGCGCCCGCCATCATGAGCATGGTGGAGATGAGGACCCACTTGCGGCCCTTGACGTCGGCGATCCGGCCGAAGACGATCCCGCCGAGCGGTCGGACCAGGAAGCCCACCGCGAAGACGGCGAACGTGGCCAGCAGGGCCGAGACCGGGTTCTCGTTGTTGAACATCGCCGCCGCGATGAACGGGGCGAACACCGCGTAGGCGGTCCACTCGTACCACTCGAACAGCTGCCCGGTGGTGCTGGCGGCGAGCGACCTCTTGGCGTTCCTGTTGCCCTCGGCGGACTGCGTCGGGGTGACCTCCGAGGGGAGGTCGGGGCGGATGCTGGCCTCGGCCATGTCATCTCCTTCGGGTCGGGTGAGGGGTCTGGGGAATCAGGAGGGGGTGTGCTCGTCGCGGAGTTCGCGGCGACGGATCTTGCCGGTCTGGGTCTTGGGCAGCTCGCCGACCACGTGGACCTCGGCGGGCCTCTTGTAGGCGGCGAGTCTGGAGGCGGCGAAGGCGACCAACTCCTCCCCGGTGGCGGTGCGGCCCGCCTTGAGGGAGACGAACGCGACCACCTTCTCGCCGCGGTACTCGTCCGGCAGGCCCACGACCGCGGCCTCGAAGACCGCGTCGTGCTCGTACAGGACGTCCTCGACCTCGCGGGGCCAGACCTTGTACCCGGAGGCGTTGATCTGGTCCTTGAGCCTGTCGACGAGGTAGACCCAGCCGGCGGAGTCCATGACGGCGACATCACCGGTGTGCAGCCGGCCGCCGGGCATCGCCCCGGCGGTGGCCGCGGCGTTGCGCCAGTACCCGGACACGATCTGGGGTCCGCTGAGGACGAGCTCGCCCTGCTGGCCCGGCGGGACGGGTCGATCGTCGACGCCCACCACGCTCGCGTCGACCCCCGGGAGTGGGACCCCGACGGAGAGCGTCCCGCTGGCCTCGTCCACGGGGGCGCGGAGTCCGGGCGGGACGGCGACGACCCCCGAGGTCGTCTCGGTCATCCCGTAGGCGTTGTGGATGTAGTGGCCGAACCGCTCCCGGAACCGCTCGACCGTCGACGGCGGGATCGGTGCTCCCCCGCTGTAGAGCGTCTTGACGGACGCGAAGTGCTCCGGGCCGGCCTCGTCCAGACGCATGAGCGCGTTGAAGGCCGTGATGGACCCGATCGTGTAGGTGACCCGGTGTTCGCGGAAGGCGTCCAGGACGACCTCGCGCCGGAAGCGCCCGGCGAAGACCAGGGCGGTGTCCCCCAGCAGGCCGAGGGTCGCGTTGATGACGGCACCGGTGATGTGGAACAGCGGCGCTATGGCCAACACCACGTCTCCCGGCACGATGCCGACGAAGTCGGCGAAACTCCGGGCCACGGCCACCACGTTCGCGTGCGAGTTCATCGCACCCTTCGGGGGACCGGTGGTCCCCGAGGTGTAGGTCAGCAGCGCGAGGTCGTCCGGTGACACCGTGACGGGAGCCGGGGTCCGACCCGAGAAGTCGGAGATGAGCCGCACGAGATCGCCGTCCTCCGACGGCACTCCCGGGTCCGTTCCGCCGAATACCCGGGGGTCGTTCCTGGTCTGGAGGTCCCGCTCGCTGGTGCTCAGGATCCATCCGGCGTCGGTGCCCTCCACGCTCTCGCGGATCGCGGCGACGTCCCGGTCGGTGGCGATGATCCCCACCGCGCCGGAGTCCTCGACGGGCAACCGGAGCTCGCGACCGAAGTACATCGGGTTGAGGACCACGGCGGCGGCGCCGATCTTCCACAGGGCGAGCAGCGCCAGCGCGTACTGCGGGATGTTCTGCAGGTGGATGCCGACGCGGTCGCCGCCCCGCACCCCTCGATCCTGCAGCGCCGCGCCGAGGGCGTCCGACATGCGGTCGACCTCACGCGCCGAGAGGATGGTGTCGAAGTACGCGACCGCGGTCCGGTCCGGACTCGTCGCGACCCGGTCGCGCCAGGCGTCGACCAGTGTCGCCCGCCGCCCCGCGAGGCCCTCGTCGAGACCCGGACGGTACAACTCCCGCCACGGGCGCGGGTTCGGTCCGTTCATCATCGCCCTCCGCTCCGTCGGCCCGACCGAGCGATCGCTCGGTCCGATGTAGTGTTACCCACACCACATCACGTGTCAAGTGATCGACAGCTAGGGTTTTTCGATGACCGAGGAGAGTCCACCGATGAGCGACTGGCGAGAATTCGGGCCCGACACCCTGTCGCCCCCGTTACGTGCCGCGTTGGTCGTCTTCGCGCAACACGGGTACCACGGCGCCTCGATCAGGATGATCGCCGAAGAGGCCGGACTGTCCGTTCCGGGCCTCTACCACCACTATCGCTCGAAACAGGCGATCCTCGCGGCCGTGGTGGACACGGCGATGGCGGAGATGCTCGAGCACACCGGCGCGGCCGTGGAGGACGCCGGGAACCACCCGGTCGCCCGCTTCGAGAACCTCGTGGAGTGTCTCGCCCGCTTCCACATGGCCAGGCGGGACCAGGCGTTCGTGGCCTCCACGGAGATGCGGAGCATGGACCCGGGCGTCCGCGCCCACCACATCGCCCAACGCGACTCCCAGCAGGCGATGCTCGAGGAGGCCATCCGGGCCGGCGTCGACTCGGGGGACTTCGCCTGTGAGCACCCCGAGGACGCGGCCCGCGCGATCTCGTCGCTGTGCGTGTCGATCTCCTCCTGGTACCGCCCCGACGGCCCGCTGGCGAGAGACGACGTGGTGGCACGACACCTGTACTTCGCCCGCGGCATGGTGGGCGCGGGCCGGGCCGGCGGCGTCGCCGACCCCTCACCGTCCCCGAGTTGACCGGCCCTTCCCCCGCGGCGCCTGCTGCCGG
>NZ_JAALEE010000055.1:0-2694 GCF_014145265.1 Dietzia sp. CW19
CCGGCACCGAGGGACCCGCCGGGGAGCGACCCGGCCGTGCTCCCGACGGAGCCCTCGACCGAACCCAGGACCGTGGTAATCCCCTGGTCAATTCCGAGCGAGCCCGCGACGGGGCATAGATCGGGGCCAGTGAGCCGGTGGTGGGCTCCCCGATGGACGCGGAACCCGTGGTGTCGACGGAGCCAGTGCCGGGAGCAGGGCTAAGGGAATTGACACCAGACGAGGCAATGGCCTCGGAAAGCGAACCCGCCAGCGAGCCAGTGGTCGGCTCGCCGATGAGGGACCCCTCGGTGTCGAGGGAGCCGTTACCGGTCGCGTCGACAGGCTGCAGCAGCGAACCCGCATCGGGGGAAAGGCCGTAGGCGGCTAGCGAACCCGTGCCACCCGAGCCCGTCGAATCCTCGCCTGAACCCAGTGACTGTGCGTTGGCGACACCAGTAGCGCCCGAGATGGCCAGAGCAGCGGCGGCGGCGACGGCAGCGGCCTTGCGGGGGGTGAACGTCATTGTGTCTCCTCGTGTGGAACGTGTTCCCAGGCGCGGAGGCTCGTGGCCGGACCACCCCGGGGGGTGCTTGACGGTGTCGGAACAGTGTTACGCGGACCGGTCCCGACCGCGCTCACCACACTCTAACCGCCTTTTCAGGCATTGAACGGCGTGAACTTAATTAAAAATTAGTTAGGGTGTGTTCTCATAACCGCTTGGGCGGCAGATGCATGACCTGAAGTGACCACCGTCTATGGCGCGAGGATTTGCAGCGCTTGAGTCGCCCTGACGGAACTGAGGGCTACTACTGAGCTCAGGGCTACTACCGGAGGAGCGGGGAAAACCCAAGCCTCGGACTCGCCCCACGAACTGTTGCGAGCGCCGAGCGGGTCCCCCATCAATCTGAGGAGCGAGCCCCGCTCGGCGCGCGGTGGTGCCTGACTGACTAGGTGCCGACGATCAGGCGATCAGGCCCGGGGCAAAGGCGGGAGCGCTATGCCCGCGCCCGCCAACGCCTGCTCGATCTGCGGCGCGAAGTAGATGCCCGCACCGATGACGGCGGCGGAACCGCCGACGAGCAGCACCGGCCCGAGCGAACCGGATCCTCCGAGTGAGTCGGTACCGTCATCGGAGCCGATGACGATCGCCGGGCCCTCATCGGAGCCCAGTGCGCCGCCCACCGACGCCACCGCCGGCGCCAGCGACCCCGAGGTGGGCTCACCGACGAGGGAGCCGGTGGTGTCCACCGACCCGGTACCCGGCGCGGGACTCACTGCGTCGGAACCCGTTGCCTCGTTGACCGAGCCCACGCCCTGCGACACGACCGGGGCGAGGCTGCCGAAAGTCGGCTCGCCGAGCAGCGCGGAGCCCGAGGTGTCGATCAGTCCGGGGTCGACGACCCCCGTTTCCTCCTCGGCCGAGCCGAGGGCGGAGGACTGAGCGTGCGCCAGCCCCACTCCACCGGACAGGGCGAGCGCGGAGACGCCAAGGGCCGCGGCGGCGCGGATGTGCCTCGTCATAAGTCAGTATTCCTTTCGGGAGAAACGCCGACACTTCGGCGATACTTAACAATTCTTATCATTCCGCCGTGAACACCCCGCGCGACCACCGGGAGAATGCCCGCGCATGAGGGGTCCAACGCCGAAGTAGACATACGTTCAGAGCTGGTGGCCGCCCCAGCTCGAGCGGGAGATCCACTCCCGCACAGCTCGAGTGGCCCGGACGTCGTCCTCGTTGTAGGCGAGGATGCGGTCGCGGCCGGCGTCCCGTTCGACGCCCCGCGCCGCCTGTGCGTCGCGGTACCAGCCGAGCGAGGCCTCGCCGCCCGCCTCGGGATCCCGCCACGTGAACCCGGCGGCCGGGGCGACCACCTTCAACCCGAGGCCCGAGGTGGAGACGAACTGGGTGGTGACCGCCTCGTGGACGTCGACCCAGAGAGAGGAGGAGATGAAGCGCCTGACCTCGGCGACCGAGGGGACCCCCTTGATGACGGCGACGGTGCCCGCCGGGCCGAACCTGCCGGCCGACGAGAGCAGCCACCCGTTCTCCGCGGACCGTGAATAGCAGTAGGCCCGGAACGACCGCCCCTGCCCGGCCGCCCGGTCGCGGATGCCGGTGAGCCAGCGCCAGAACTCCGCGAACGACCGCCCCTCGTCCGGATCCGGCAACCGCGCCCAGGTGGCGAACGGCCTGTAGCCCTCGGCCTCCAGGGGCCGCCCGTCCCTCAGCGTGAGCAGGGTCCCCCACAGATAGGCGCCGTCGTCGAGGTGACTCTCCAGGTCGACGTCCACCTCGATATCCGCACGCGGAATGCTCGGCCGCGCCACCTTGGGAACCACCACCTCACCGTCGCGGTGTGCCCTCGCCCGCAGGACCGCGTCCGAGAACGGCTCGCCGTTCCAGTCCGTGGGCCGGTCCGGTCCGGCCTCCGCCAACTCCGCGACCGTCCGGATCCCCCGGGCCCTCAGCGACCCGACCTGTCCGCCGCCGACGACGAGACTGACGTCATCGGCCACGACGAGCCGGTCACGGCAGCCCTCGACGGGCCCGTCCCGATCGTCCCAGCCCTCCCACCAGGGGCAGGTGCGGCATTCGCCGATCCGGCTGGGTTCGGTGTCGAGCTCACCGCGCACCACCGCCAGCCGCGTGGCGTGGGTGCGGTCTGCGGCGTCGAGCACCGGCCCCAGGTCGTGCACCACCGCGCGCGCCGA
>NZ_JAALEE010000543.1:0-4477 GCF_014145265.1 Dietzia sp. CW19
CGCACGCCGAGCCGCGAGCGGGACCGGCCGGTGCCCGCCTCGGCTCGCTCAGGCCGGGTGGGCTCGACCGCGCATCCGGAGGCCCACCGGCTCACCACGCGGACCGATCTCTCGGACACCGTGCTTGGCCCGCGGAACTACACGCCTCGGCGGATCGGGCTCCTCGCCGTCGTCGCCATCATTCTTTTGGTGACGGTGTCGTTCCCCCTGCGCAATCACTACCAGTTCCTCTCGGACGAGAAGGCGGTGGCGCAGGAGCGGGCCGCGCTGCAGGCCACGATCGCCGAGCTCGAGGCCGAGGAGCAGTTGCTCGCCGATCCGGCGTACATCGAGCAGCAGGCCCGGATCCGCTTCGGTGCCGTCAAGCCGGGGGAGACCCCGTACCGGGTGAGCCCGGTGGATCCGGTGGAGCAGGCGGCGGCCGAGCAGCGGGCGGCCGAGTTGGCGGCGCTGCCGTGGCAGACGCGGGTGTGGGATTCCATCTCCGTGCCCGCCGATCCCGTCTTCCCGGAGAACTCGAGTCTCCCGGGGGGTACGTCGGTCCTCGAGGGCACCAGCATCCCCGGCGGCCCCGACACCCCGGCCGTTCCGGTGGACCCAGAGCGCGGGAACCTCGACATCGACACCCCGGGTGCCGCCCCGCAACCCCAACCACAGGAGGACCCCCCAGCGTGAGCGCCGAACACAGCGTGTCCAGTGACGATCTCGAGGCGATCGAGGCCCAGCTGGGCCGGCGGCCGCGCGGGGTGCTGGAGGTGTCCTACCGCAGCCCCGACGGCAGGCCCGGGGTGGTCAAGACCGCGCCGCGACTGGAGGACGGCACCCCGTTCCCCACGCTGTACTACCTCACCGATCCGCGGCTCACCGCCGAGGCGAGTCGGCAGGAATCCGCGGGGATCATGAGGGGGATGACGACGAGGTTGACCGCCGACCCCGAGATGGCCCTCAACTACACCCAGGCTCATGAGCGGTATCTGTCCCAGCGCAACGAGATCGAGGACCTCGGGACGGACTTCTCCGGTGGCGGGATGCCCGAGCGGGTCAAGTGCCTCCACGTATTGATGGCGTACGCGCTGGCCGAGGGGCCCGGCGTGGTGTGGCTGGGCGATGAGTCCGTGGCCCTGGCTTGCGAGGCCGGCCTGCGCGGCAACGCGCTGCCCGAGGACTGGCCCACTCCCAAGGAGTTGGGCGTGCCCGACTATTACGCGCAGGAGCAGGAGTGACCGCGACTGCTACCGATGGCACTGGCCGGGGCGGGCCTGTTCGCGTCGGCGCTGTGGACTGCGGAACCAACTCCATCCGCCTGCTCGTCGCCGAGGGCGTACCTGGCCAGCCCGGGCTCACGGACGTCCACCGCGAGATGCGGATCATCCGGCTGGGCGAGGGCGTGGACGCCACCGGCAGGCTCTCGCCCGAAGCGATCTCCCGGTGCCGCACCGCGCTCACCGACTACGCGGCCACCATGGCTGAGCTCGGTGTGCAGTCGGTGCGGATGGTCGCCACTTCAGCCACCCGCGATGCCAGCAATAAAGACCAATTCTTCGGTATGACCGCCGAGGTGCTCGGTGAGCACTTCCCGAGCGCGCAGGCCGAGGTGATCAGTGGGCAGACCGAGGCCGAGCTGACCTTCGCCGGCGGAGTGACCGACCTCGACCCGACCGACGGACCGTTCGTGGTGACTGACCTCGGCGGTGGGTCGACGGAGATCGTGGTGGGCGAGCTACTTGACGGAGAGGTCCGGATCCTCGGAGCCCGCAGCCTCGACGTGGGCTGCGTGCGCCTCACCGAGCGGGTGCTCCACTCGGACCCGCCCACCGCAGCTGAGATCGCTGAGGCCCGCACCGTGATCGCCGACGCCCTGGCCGAGGCCGGCGACGTGCCAGTCGGCCGGGCCGCTCGCTGGGTGGGCGTGGCCGGCACGTTCACGACGCTTTCAGCGTTGGCGCAGGGGCTGGGGAAGTACGACCCCGAGCGGATCCACGGCAGCGTGATCCCGCTCGATCGTATGCGCGAGGTCTGCGACCGGTTGGTTGCCTCGTCGGTGACGGAGCGCCGCAGTCTGGGACCGATGCACCCGGGCCGCGCGGACGTGATCGGCGGGGGTTCCCTCGTGGTCCAGGCGCTGTGTGATGTGATGGCAGAGCGCGTGGGGTTGTCGGAGCTCACGGTGAGTGAGAAGGACATCCTGGACGGCATCGCGATGTCGGTGCTGACCCGCCTGGCCAGCTAGTTCGGCCTGGCGCGCTGTGCGCCACCCGGCCCCGCCCCGGCGGGGTCGACAGGCCCCCATAGCCCAATTGGCAGAGGCAGACGGCTTAAAACCGTTTCAGTGTCGGTTCGAGTCCGACTGGGGGTACCGTTGCGACCTAGAAGTATTTCGCGAGATAAGCCCGAAGTTCTGGGTCGCAGACATAGACATAGGTTCCGAGCATCCCTCGAGTGAGCAAGACGGCGTAGATGTTCTGTATGTAGCGGACAAGTTCGTCGTTGGTGAACTTGCGCTGCTTGTTTCTCTGGATGCTTTTTCCGTCGAAGAACTGTGCTCGGTCAAACTTCATTTCTCCGGACTGCGGGGAGTAAGTAAGGTCCGGTCCGATGATGACGCCCGCGTAATTGAGGTCGTAACCCTGGATAGTGTGTATAGATCCAATCTCATCAATGGAGTTCGCGCTATTTACCCAATCGACGTCCGTTTGATTCCACCGAAATTTGGATCCGTCGATCACGATGTCATAGGCAGACTTATCGTTCTTTGACTGCCACTGCCACGCGTACCCGGCTAGGAATCGGGATAACCCCACTTCCTTTTCGCGAGTTCGAATCGCGCTTACAAAATCTCCAAAATCGGAGAATAGCCGAAGTTCGTAGCCTTCGAAGTGCTGCCGCGCGGGCTGTTCGTTCGAAAGCACTCGCCTGATGTATCCGACATAGTCCTGGTCAGACTTGACGCGCATCTGGGATGAAAGGCGGTACGAGCGGGTCTCAATATCGATCGAATCGACCAAGGCGTCCAGCGACGCCTTGGAAACATCCATTGTTCTTACGCTTTGCGCTGAATCAAGCAGGTAGATCTGATGCCTGCTTTGCTGATTGATCCAGTCAAGCTGAGTGTATTTAGGGTCGTCTTCTCCAAAGAGCTTTTCGTTAATCTCTCGAAACTCGATGTTCTTCATCGCAGAGGGCATGTTCGCACGTTGGCTGAGTCGATGGGTTTCATCGACAATCAGCAGGTCGTACTCGGACTCACTTTGTCCGACTTGGAATGGTGTGAGTACTGCGATAGGCGAAAGTCCCGGAGTCTTCTTGAAAACTTCTTGAATAGATTTTCGAAGTGACTGTTGCGGCACGACGAGGCCGATCTGGAAATTCTTGAGAAGCTCAGGGAAGCCCGGCGCGAAGAACTCGCTGAGGAGGGAGTCGCCTTCGGGCTGTTCGGTTTCTTCTGTGCTCTGGATGTCGGACAGGAGCTTCATGAGATAGATGGCGATGACCGTTTTTCCGGTTCCGGGGTTTCCGTGAATCAGGATCCGACTTTCCCGATCGTTTTCGAGATCCTCGAAGAGTCCGCTGAGGATGTCCTCGACCGTGATGGTCTGTTCTTGATTCAGCGCCTTGAAAGGCGAGAGTTTGAAAAGGTCAGTATTCTCAATTTCGGCTACTGTGCGAGTGAAGATACCCTCCGAGCGGAGCTCTTCGAAAATCTGGTCAAATTTCTCTTGATATCCAGGGCGTCCGTAGTAATCGGCATTAGTGATCCCGTCATTTCTGTTGAGGATCTTGAATTTTCCATCGCCAGCGGCCAACCGAATCAGATAACTTTCCAGGTCGAGGCATACCGACTTATTGAAAGTTTCGTCGATGATCACTCGGGCGTGATTCAGCTGGTGTTTTTTGCCGGAGTCAATGTGCTGACGTAGGCGGCCGGACCCATTTATCGATTCACCAATGTAGATTTCAGACTGGCCGTCAAGGGTATAGACGACCGGCCAGTTCTTATGCCGTGGGTCTGTATCGGCCCACACGCTCACCGCGTCAGGGTCAAAGGCGAACTTGTCGATCCTAAAGCCTGTCATACTTGTCGCTGCGTCCTCTGGCGGTTGCGGTGGGGTACTTTTCTCGGGTGATAGCGAGCTTTTCCAAAACTAACCGCTCGGGGGATTCTCCGAGACGATCTGCCAAGAGGTAGGCATATGTAAGCACATCTGCGAGTTCAAGACGCACCTCCGTTATGTCGTAGTCGTCGGACCACTGGAAACACTCTAGTAGCTCTGCTGCTTCGATCGATACCGACTTTGCTAGGTTTGCGGGAGAGTGAAACTGCGCCCAGTCTCGCTCCGCTACGAACAGACGTAGCTCGTCCCGTACGTGCCGTTGAGGAGAATCCATGTGACCATCTTGACAGCGCGGCGTTGATGGCGCGCGGTGTCTTCGCGAAAGGCTGTGGAATGGGATGAGTATTTGGAGGCTTGGGGGCCAC
>NZ_JAALEE010000543.1:4487-5308 GCF_014145265.1 Dietzia sp. CW19
GATCAATGGGGTCGGCGAAGGACAATCTCCAGATGTGACTATGCGTGCTAGAGCGGTGCTGATGATGCTATGAAGCCGGCGACGCCCCACCGGAGCTGCCCCTCGATCCGGCTCGTCGCACCGGGAACGGCAGAGGGGACTCAAATCAGTGCCTAGGATAGCTCCGGTCACCGCGTTCATGCGCAACTCATGGCGCACTCTCACCGCGATGCGCACGGCATTGATTCTGCTATTTCTGCTGGCGGTGGCGGCGATACCGGGGGCACTCCTGCCGCAGCGCAGCCTCAACCAGGGAAACGTCAATCAGTACATCGCGGACAACGGCTGGCTGGGGGAGTTCTTTGACAAGCTCCAGCTGTTCGACGTGTTCTCCAGCTGGTGGTTCACAGCCGTGTACGTGTTGCTGTTTATATCCCTGGTGGGCTGCCTGACACCGCGGTCGATTGATCTGGTCAAACAACTCAAGGCCCCGCCGCCGCTCGCCCCGCGTAACCTTGCACGCCTGCCGCATCATGCGGCGTACCGGACCACGGCCACGCCGGAGCAGGCTGCGGACCAGGTCCAAAAGAGCCTCAAGGGCTGGCGGGTCCGTCGCAACAACGGGGACGGTCGCGTGTCGGGCAGCATCGAGCTGTCCGCGGAGCGCGGATATGCGCGCGAGGTGGGCAACATCGTATTCCACTTCGGCTTGCTGTTCCTGCTGATCGCGTTCGCGGCCGGCAAGTTCGTGTACGCGGAGGGCATGCGGGTGATCATCGCCAACGAGGAAGCGCCGGCCTTCTGCAACACCACGCCTAGCCCCGCTGATTCATGGAGTGTGA
>NZ_JAALEE010000543.1:5318-5493 GCF_014145265.1 Dietzia sp. CW19
GCGTCTGTGGGGACCACCGGCCCTCGCTGGCGTGCTTAGCCCCGCTGATTCATGGAGTGTGAGGACGGCTTCTGCCGGGTGACGGTGGGTGCGATTGCGTCTATGGGCGTGCGGGAGCGCCGGCTGGCGCTGCCGGTGGCGGGTCTCCGGGTGGTGCTGTCGTGGGCGGGCAGGT
>NZ_JAALEE010000544.1:0-1325 GCF_014145265.1 Dietzia sp. CW19
CCGAACCGGCGGGCCCGCACCCCACCACGAGGACATCGGTCGAAGCGGGAGGTCGCGGCCGTGGGTCCATGCGCTCCATGGTGGCAGGTCCGCGCCGGACCGGTCGGCGCCGACCTCGGCCGGGGTGGGGTGCCGCAGCCCCCGGGTGGGGACCGTAGTCTGTCGTCAGGGTCGGTCGATGCCGGTCCGCACCAGGCGACGAGGACGAATGAGGATGTCGAGCGATTCTGTGACGACCGGCACCGCTGAGACGGCGCCCGACCATGTGGTGGCGGGCGTGGACGTCGGCGACGCGGATCTCGCGGCGCTGCTGAGGGCGCGACTGGTGGAGGTCGAGGAGCTCCTGGTGAGCCGACTCGAGACCGGGGAGGACTTCCTCACCGAGGTCGCCCTGCACCTGGTCACCGCCGGCGGGAAGCGCTTCCGCCCCGTCGTCACCCTGCTCACCGGAGAGCTCGGTCCGGAACCCGACCGCGAGCGCCTGGTCAAGGCCGCCGTGGTGTGCGAGATGATCCACCTGGCCACGCTCTATCACGACGACGTGATGGACGAGGCGGCCGTGCGCCGCGGCGTGGAGTCCGCCAACAGCCGCTGGGACAACTCCACCGCGATCCTCGCCGGCGACTTCCTCTTCGCCCACTCCTCCATGCTCCTGGCGGACCTCGGCCCGGCCGCGGTCCAGCTCATCGCCCAGACCTTCGCGGAACTGGTCACCGGGCAGATGCGGGAGACGGTCGGTCCGGGCGACGGCGGGGACGCCGCCGACGCCGCCGGTCACTATCTCCGCGTGATCTGGGAGAAGACCGGGTCGCTGATCGCGGCCGCCGCCCAGTTCGGCGGCGAGTACTCCGGCGCCTCCGACGAGCAGATCCAGAGTCTGCGACGGCTGGGAGACGCCGTGGGGATCGCGTTCCAGATCGCCGACGACATCATCGACATCGCCTCTCCGTCGTCCGACTCGGGCAAGACTCCCGGGACCGACCTGCGCGAGGGTGTGCACACGCTGCCCATGATCTACGCGCTCGAGGCCGGTTCCACCGACGGCGACCGCCTCCGTGAACTGTTGGCGCAGCCGCTGACCGACGACTCCGAGGTCCACGAGGCCCTGGATCTCCTCCGCGCCTCCGAGGGGATGCGGCGCGCGCGGGCGACGCTCGAGCAGTACGTGGCGGACGCCATGGCCGAGCTGGACGTGCTGCCCGCCGGTCCCGCGAACGAGGCGCTGCGGCGGCTGGTCCGGTTCACCGTCGACCGCGTGAGCTGACCGCCGCGCCGGGCATCCGCTCCTGCGCCTGCGCGCCCGTCCAGCGCTCGGCTGGCTTCCA
>NZ_JAALEE010000545.1:0-5828 GCF_014145265.1 Dietzia sp. CW19
GTCCTCGATGAAGTCGCCGAGCTGCGAGTCGCCCTCGTCACCGATGGTCTGGTCGAGCGAGATGGGCTCCCGGGCGTACTGCTGGATCTCCAGCACCTTCTCCGGGGTGATGTCCATCTCCTTGGCCAGCTCCTCCGGGGTGGGCTCGCGGCCCAGGTCCTGGAGCAACTCGCGCTGGATGCGCCCGAGCTTGTTGATGACCTCGACCATGTGCACCGGGATGCGGATGGTGCGGGCCTGGTCGGCCATGGCGCGGGTGATGGCCTGGCGGATCCACCAGGTCGCGTAGGTCGAGAACTTGTAGCCCTTGGTGTAGTCGAACTTCTCGACGGCGCGGATCAGACCCAGGTTGCCCTCCTGGATGAGGTCCAGGAACGCCATCCCCCGGCCCGTGTAGCGCTTGGCCAGGGACACGACCAACCGGAGGTTCGCCTCGAGCAGGTGGTTCTTGGCGCGAACGCCGTCCCGCTCGATCCACTTGTAGTCGCGGCGCTGGGCGGTGGTGAGCTTCTCGCCACGCTCGACGACTTGGGCCATGAACCAGGTGGCGTAGAGGCCGGCCTCGATACGCTTGGCCAGCTCGACCTCCTCCTCGGCGTTGAGAAGGGCGACCTTGCCGATCTGCTTGAGGTACGCGCGGACCGAGTCGGCCGAGGCGGTGAGCTCGGCGTCCTTGCGGGCCTGCCGCAGGGCCTCGGACTCGTCCTCGTCCCAGACGAAGTCACCCGACGCCTTGTCCTTGGCGGTCGGACCCTCCTTGGTCTCCTCGTCGGCCTCCGCGTCATCGACGTCGACGACATCGACCTCGACGTCCTCGAGTTCGGCGGTGTCCGGCTCGACCTCGAGTGCCTCGACCGGTGCGTCGTCGATCGGAGCGGTGTCCGTGAGCGCGGGATCGCCCGCGGCGGCGGTCTTCTTGGCCGCGGTCTTCTTGGCCGGGGCCGACTTCTTGGCCGCCGTCTTCTTGGCGGGCGCGGCCTTCTTCGCTGGTGTCCTGCTCGCCGCGGTCTTCTTGGCGGGGGCCTCGCCCGTGACCTCGGTGTCCGACGGATCGCCGCTCATCGCGGAATCCGAACTGGTGGTCTTCGTGGCTGCCACAAACGCCCCTTCACAACCGGTGAATCGATGGGAAACGGGGATCGATGCCGCATCGTATGCCGACACTCGAGCCGTCCGCCTTGCGGTACCGGGCCCGTCCCCGGCCGGTAGGTGATCCCGGCCTGCGCCATTGTAACGAGGAACCAGCCCGGAGGTCGCATCAGGCGCTGTTGACGAGGGGTCAGTAGCTGCCCGGGGACAGTGTCGACCCCAGATCGACCAGGCCGTCGTGCGCCGCCGAGTACAGCGCCGCCCCGATGATCCCGGCATCGCCACGTCTGATGGCCGCACGAACCGGGGTGCGGTTCTCCAGGAGCGGGAACCACTCCTCGGCGGCCTCGCTGATCCCGCCCCCCAGGACGAATGCGCGGGGCCAGAGCAGGTCCTCGAGGCATCGCAGGACGTTGGACACGTGGGGCGCCCATTCCTCGTAGGTCAGTCCGTCCCGTGCACGTACCGATGCGGAGGCCAGGTGCTCGGCCTCGTCGAAACCCCGGCCGGCGATGTCCTCCACCATGAGGTGTCCGAACTCCGTGTTGGGGACGAGATGGCCGTCCAGCAGCAGTGCCGATCCGATCCCCGTGCCGAAGGTCAGCAGGACCACCAGGCCGTCCACCCCCTCACCGGCGCCGTAGTGCACCTCGGTGACACCCGCCGCGTCGGCGTCGTTGAGCATGACCACCGAGCGTCCGGGGAGGTGCCTGTCGAACAGGGCGACCACGTCGCAGCCGACCCAGGAGCCGTCGATGTTGTGGGCGATCCTCGCGACGCCGTCGTGGATGACGCTGGGGAGAGCCACCCCCACCGGGCCGTCCCATCCGAGTTCGTCGACCATCGCGCGGATGACCCCGGCGACCGCGTCCGGGGTCGCCGGCTGCGGGGTGGGACGTGTCGACCGGGGGCCGAGGAGTTCCCCGGTGCCGAGGTCGACCAGCCCCGCCTTGATCCCTGTGCCGCCGACGTCCACCCCCAGGCCGGTGGAGGAGGCCGGCGCCTGGGTGCTCTCGGCAGGTGTGGGGGTGGGCATCTCGGGCTCCCGGGTGACGGGCCGTGAGGGTCACGGCTGCGGTTGGAGTCCACCGGACCGACGGGGCACGATGGGGGCGACGAGCGCCCGTTCGTCAGCGTATCTGTCCGGTACCACCGTGGGCCGGTCCAATCGGGGACGACGACGAGGGGAGCCGACATGTCGGAGGAGACGGACGGAGGGGTCGCGCGATCAACCCACGCGGACACCGTCGACGAATTGAGGCGGTTCGCGGGTCGGCTCGCGGTCTCGGGCGGTGACGTGGCCCGGCGGATGGTGGAGCAGTTCGGCTCCACCGGGCTCGACGCGCGTGCCAAGAGCTCTGCGACCGACCCGGTGACCGTCATCGACACCACCGTGGAGGAGCACCTCCGTTCGCAGGTGGTCTCCGCCCGGCCCGGCGACCGCGTCCTGGGGGAGGAGGGTGGCGAGGAGGCGACCGCCCCGGGACGGGGGGTCGTGCGGTGGGTGGTGGATCCGGTCGACGGAACCGTCAACCTCCTCTACGGGATCCCCTTCACCGCCGTCTCGGTGGCGGCGGAGGTCGACGGGGTGGTCCTCGCGGGTGCGGTGCACAACATCGTCACCGGCGAGACCTGGACCGCGGGGCTCGGCCGCGGGTCGAGCCTCCGGTCCGCCACGGGCACGCTCACCGAACTGACGGCGTCGGCGTGTGACGACCTGTCGATGGCGCTCGTGGGAACCGGGTTCTCCTACGACTCCGACGTCCGCGCGGAACAGGGGCGGGTGGTCGCGGAGCTCCTCCCGCGGATCCGTGACATCAGACGGTGCGGGTCCGCGGCCCTGGACCTGTGCATGGTGGCCACCGGCCGGATCGACGCCTACTACGAGCGCTGCCTCAAGCCGTGGGATCACGCGGCCGGGGCCCTGATCGCCGCCGAGGCCGGCGCGGTGGTGAGGGTCTCCCACGACGACGAGGTCCCCACTGCCGCCGCCGCACCCGGTGTGGCGGGGGAGTTCCTGTCCGCGATCGAGGCGCTCGGGGGCGCGGTCAGCAGTTGACGGCTCGCGCCGCGTCCAGCTCGGCGGAGATCGGTTGACGTCCCACCTTGAGCTCGTCGAGCGCCCCCACGCTCTCCGCCGAGTCCGACAGTCGCGAGAAGATCGTCCCCAGCACCAGGTCGACGGACTCGTCCGCCCGCCCGTCGGACACCAGCTGCATGCACGGCGCGGCGAGGGACAGTGACCTCGCGCTCGCCTCCCCGGCCTCGCCGTAGCGGATCTGCCCGTGGCACTCGAGGTCCTGGGCGTAGATCGGGTCGTTGCCGGTGGCGTCGGCTCCCGCCGGCTGGAATCCGCGTTCGGCGAGTTGGGCGGCGACCGCACCCGCCTGACCGCTCTGGCCGTTGGCGTTGAGCACCCGGACCCGCGTGTCCGCCAACAGGGCCGGCTCGACCGAGTCGAGTGCGCCGGCGGGCTGATCCCGCAGTCCGGCCTCCTCCGCCGCGGGCGTCACGGGGCAGGCGGCGGCCTGGGTCGCCGCATCGCTGCCCATGAGCGCGGAAGCCCACACCAGACCCCCGAGGACCAGCGTGGCCACCACGAACAGCACGTAGGGGCTGCGTAGTCGTCCCATCCCCCGAGTGGGGGTCGGACTGGGTGTCGCCTGGGCGCTGAGGTGGACGACCATGAGGGTCCTTCCTGCAGGTGTCACGGTGCGGGAGCCCTGTCCGGGTCCGCCTCACCACTGTAATCGTCGGGGAATCGGCGTCCCGGTGGGGACACGGTCCGGAAGCGCGGATGAAATCCCTGCTAGTTTCCGTTAATATGCGTGCGCCGGTCGGTCCACGATCGAACCGACCGCCCCTCGCCACCTGACCGCTAGAGAAGAGACACATGGCAACCGACTACGACGCACCCCGCCGGACCGAAGCTGACGAGCTGGCCGGTGATTCGCTGGAGGAACTCAAGGCCCGGAGGGCGGAGGGGGCTACCGGCGAGGTCGACGTGGACGAGACGGATACCGCCGAGTCCTACGAACTCCCGGGGGCGGATCTCTCCGGAGAGGAACTCACGGTCCGTGTGGTTCCCGAGCAGGACAATGAGTTCACCTGCGGAGACTGCTTCCTCGTCCATCACCGGAGCCGGTTCGCCGAGGAGAGGGACGGACTGCCGATCTGCGTGGACTGCGCGGGCTGATCGCTCAGCTGTAGTGGTTGTCCGGGAGGGCCGCCGCGAGTCTTTCCGGGTCACGGGTGCTGATCAGCCAGTAGGGCGTGGGGTCCAGCGGGTCGTCCAGGACGACGATCACCATGGTGGGGACATAACCGCGGTGGACGACGAACGCCTCCGGATCGAGTTGGCGCCCCATCGCGGCCTGCTTGGCGGTCGCGGGCACGACGGCGCTGCGCGAGATCGCCTCGAAGGGCAGACGCGCGCGGCCCGCGTACAGGGTCCCTCCGCCCTGACCGTCGGACTCGACCTCGATACGCTCGCGACCGACGGTGACGAAGAGCCACGCGAACAGGGCGGGCACGACCACGGTGAGCAGCCACAGCCACCACGGCGCGCCGAGTACCGAGGCCACGGCGGCCACGAGGACGGTGATGGCGGCGAGAAGCACCCACCACCATCCCGGTACCCGGAGTCGTTCCGAGTGAACAGGGCGCGGGACCCGGTCGGGCGACGGTCGGAGATCTTCTTCGGTCACGACATCAAGACTATCCATCACCCGGGCTCCACCCGGCAGGAGGGCGGCCAGCCATGAACCACCCCGACCACTCGTCCGGATCACGCGGACCGCTGCGGCTACGGAGGTTGGACCCCGGTCTTCCGGTGCCGTCCCGCGCCCACCCCTCCGACGCGGGCATCGATCTGTTCTCGGCCGAGAACTGCGCACTCGAACCCGGGCATCGTGCGCTGGTGGGCACAGGGGTGGCCGTCGCCATCCCGGAGGGGTACGCCGGGCTCGTCCACCCCAGATCCGGTCTCGCCGCACGGGCGGGACTGTCGATCGTCAACGCCCCGGGCACCATCGATGCCGGGTATCGCGGCGAGATCAAGGTCAACCTCGTCAACCTCGACCCGTCCGAACCGGTGCACATCGGACGAGGTGACCGGATCGCACAGTTGATCATCCAGAGAGTCGAACTCTGGGACGTGCAGGAGGTCGACGAGCTCGACCAGACCGACCGGGGAGAGCGGGGCCACGGCTCGACCGGAGGTCACCACCGCCTGACCTGACCGGCAGCACACCACGTTGGGTAGCGTCAAGAGGCACGGTCCCGACCGGGACCGGGTCGCACGCGGAGAGGATTCGACCATGTTCGGACGCAAGAAGTCGGTGACCGGGGACCGCGACGCCGCCACCCCCGGGGAACCCGCGGACTCCGCACCGTCCACGACCGGTCCGCATGACCGCCCGTCGGTCGGGGACGTGGCCCGGTACTACACCGACCTCGGGTACGGACACCTCGACCTCGGTTCCCTGGTGATCGGCGTCCCCAAGGGACGCGATCTGAACGTCGCGCTGGATCCCAACGGCCAGCCGGAGTTCCACGTGGTCACCACCGTGTCGCGGGTCATCCCGCGCGCCTTCGCCGCGCCGAAGTCCGCCGGGCAGTGGCGGACCATGGTGGCCGCCATGCGCGAGCAGCTCGAGGGGCAGGGCGCCGAGGTGACCGTCGAGGACGGTCCGTGGGGGCGCGAGCTCGTGGCCGCGATGCCGGGGGCGGTGTTCCGC
>NZ_JAALEE010000546.1:0-1520 GCF_014145265.1 Dietzia sp. CW19
CCCCGCGCGGTTCCTGGCGAGCCGGATCAGGGCAGCAGGCCGGCCGGCTCCAGCTGATCGGTGCCGTGCCGGACCCGCCAGCTGGCGATGGGGTAGGCGCCGCTGGCGGGGTCCTCGCGCGCGACCAGCGCCCAGTAGTCGGCGTGGGCGAAGTCGGTCGTGAACTCGACCACCGTGAAGCCGTGGCGGTCCAGGTCCACCCAACGCACGTGTCGGTTGACCTGAGTGAGGGCCCCCTGCGCGGTCTGGGACAACGGGTTGCCCTCGGGGAGGTTCACCATGTCGTCGATGTTGTTGCTGGTGATCGACGGGGTGACGAACTCGATCGCGCCGACGCCCGCGCCCGGGTAGTTCGCCGGCTCGAACGGCACCTCGTTGGCCCACGAGGTGTGGATGTCGCCGGTGAGGAAGACGGTGTTGCGGGTGCCGGCGGCGCGGATCACCTCCAGCAACCGGCGGCGCTCGCCCGCGTACCCGTCCCACTGGTCGGGGTTGTAGGTGATGCCCTCGCGCGGGACGCCCAGCAGCTCGGTGAGCGCGGCCGTGGTCTGTGGCTCGAGCGGGGGCAGGAGCACGGGCGTGATCATCACCGAGTTGCCGATGACGTTCCAGCGGGCGGTCGACGAACTCAGCCCGCGGGCCAGCCAGTCGAACTGGGCGGCGCCGGTCATGGTGCCGGTGACATCGATCGCGTGACCGTCGAAGCGGTCCGGTCCCTCCGTGCGGTAGGAGCGCAGGTCGAGCATGCTGATCTCGGCGAGCGAACCCCAGCGCAACCGCCGGTAGAGGTGACCGCCGTCGCGGAGGGACTCGGGGCGCACGGGCATCCACTCGAAGTAGGCCTGGGGGCTGGCGGCCTTGCGGTCGGAGAACGGCCCCTGGTGCGGGTGGTGGTTCTCGGCGCCGTCGGACCAGTTGTCGTTCGCGAGCTCGTGGTCGTCCCACGTGACGATCCACGGCACGTGCGCGTGCAGGGACTGCAGATCCGGGTCGGTGCGGTACTGGGCCAGGCGTATCCGGTAGTCGGCCAGAGTCACGATGTCGTGCGGGGGATCGTGGGGCCGGACCGCGCCGAACTTGCCGGTGTACTCACCACGGCCGTACTCGTAGATGTAGTCGCCCAGTTCGACGATCGCATCGAGATCCCCGCGCGCCTCGAGGTGGCGGTAGCCGGAGAAGTAGCCCGCCTCCCAGTTGGAGCAGGAGACCACCCCGATGCGCCAGCGGCCGGAGGCGGGGAGCGCGCCGTGGGCGGGCGCGGTGCGGGTGCGGCCGGTGTGCGAGGTCTGACCGAGGGCACGGAAGCGGTAGTGGTACCAGCGGTCGGGGGCCAGGCCGGTGCAGTCGAACTTGACGGTGTGGTCGCGGCCGGCGTCGGTCACCACGGACCCTGATCGGACCACCTGGGAGAAACCGGGGTCGAGCGATATCTCCCAGCTGACTGCGACCGGCGCCCCGCGGCCGGATCCCGGGACCGCGTCCGGCGCGGGGGTGACGCGGGTCCACAGGATGACGCGATC
>NZ_JAALEE010000056.1:0-26806 GCF_014145265.1 Dietzia sp. CW19
GACGTGCCACCCGCGGCCGGAGTAGAGCGCGGCCGTGGCGGCACCGAGGCCGCCCCCGGCTCCGGTGATGACGACGACGGGGGTGTCCGAGGCGGAGGCGGAGGTCATACCGCCGACGGTACCGGCGCGGCGGGGCCACCGGCAGGGGCTTCGGCGCGGGAACCGGTGTATCGGCCCCGCCCGGTCAGGTACCGACGGCCAGCCCGAGCTTGCCGGCCAGACGGTCGATGTAGGCCAGCACCTCCTCCTCGGACCTGTCCGGGGTTCCGTAGACGAGCTCGTGCACCCCCAGCTCGCGGTACATCTCGATCTTCTCGGGGATCGGCTTGCCGTCGAGCACCACGATGTACGGCTCCCCCTCGCGACCGGCCTCCGCCCACAGCTCCCGCAACTGCCGGACGCTTCCCGCGATGTCCTGGGAGATCGGGGTGGTCATCCAGCCGTCGGCGCTGCGGCAGATCCACTTGAAGTTCTTCTCGTTGCCCGCGGCGCCGACGAGGGTGCGGGGACCACCCGCCTGGACGGTCTTGGGCCAGGCCCAGCTGGGACCGAAGTCCACGAACCGCCCGTGGTACTCGGCCTCGTCCCGGCTCCACAGTTCCCGCATGGCCTCGAGGTACTCGCGCAGCATGGTGCGGCGCAGCGAGGGCGGGACGTTGTGGTCCGCCATCTCGTCGAGGTTCCAGCCGTACCCCACCCCCAGCACCGTGCGGCCACCCGAGAGGTGGTCGACCGAGGCGATGGTCTTGGCCAGGGTGATCGGGTCGCTCTCGACCGGGATCGCGACGGCCGTGCCGAGGCGGATCGTCGAGGTGACCGAGGACACCGCGGCGAGCGCGACCCACGGGTCGAGCGTGCGGCTGTAGCGCTCGTCGGGCAGCTCGGCCCCACCGGTGCCCGGATGCGCGGCCTCGCGCCGGACCGGGATGTGGGTGTGCTCGGGGACGTAGAAGGCCGAGAACCCGGCGTTCTCCGCGGCCACGGCGGCCGTGGTCGGCCGGATCCCCCGATCGCTGGTGAACAGGGTGAGTCCGAATTCCATGGGCGCTCCTCGTGCGGTCGGGCCGCCGGCCGACACCTGACCAGACAGGTGTCCAGCGGCAGTTCCCGACAGACTAGCGCACGGCGGCCGCGATGGGCGGGCACTCCTCGCCCGGGGCGCAGTCGGCGGGATCACCCGGTGCGAGGTGCAACCGCTGCATGGTGTGGTCCGAGACGTAGCGGAAGATCTCGTTGCCCGGAGTGGTGCGCGACAGGGCGTCCGCCGCGAGCAGCATGACCGCTCCGGTCCACGTGCTCAGCTCCACCGGCCAGCGCTTGCCGTCGGCGAAGACCAGTCCGGTCCAGTAGGAGCCGTCGGTGTCCCGCAGGTGCTGCATGTTGGTGAACTGCTGGAGCGCCTGCTCGTGCCGCCCGGCGGCCTCGAGCGCGAGTACGAGCTCGCACGTCTCGGCACCGGTGACCCAGGGCCGGTGGTCCACACACCGGATACCCAGGCCGTCGACGACGAACCGGTCCCAGAGCGAGTCCAGCCTGTCCTGGGCCTGATCCCCCACCATCACCCCACCGAGGACCGGGTAGTACCAGTCCATCGAGAACTCCGTCTTGGGCGTGAACAACTCGGGGTGCGCCCGCAGGGCGTGTCCGAGGGAGTCGGCGGCGGCGTCCCAGTCCGGGGCCGTCCCCCCGAGCTCCTCGGCGATCGCCACGCCACACCGCAGGGCGTGGTGGACGCTCGACGAACCGGTGATGAGCGCCTCCTCACAGAAGCCCTCCTCACCGGCACCCCACCACATCTGACCGTCCGGGCCCTGGAACGTCAGGACCAGGTCGAGCGCCCTGCGCACCGTCGGCCACATGGACTCCACGAATCCCGGCCGGGCGGTGACGAGGTGGTGGTGCCACACCCCGACCGCGACGTAGGCGCAGAAGTTGGAGTCGGTGTCCGCGTCGACGATCACGCCGTCCTGCCACCGCACCGGCCAGGAGCCGTCACCGCGCTGGGTGTCGCGCAGGAACCCGTACGCCTTCTCGGCGGCCTCCCACTGGCCGGCCACCGACAGGCCCATGGCCGACTCCACGTGATCCCACGGGTCGGTGTGCCCGCCCGTGAACCACGGGATCTCACCGTTCGGTCGCTGCACGGAGGCGATCCACTCGCCGGTGGCCCGCACCGCGTCGGCGTCGAGGACCCCCGGGACGCTGGGGACGGGACGGGACCGGTCTACGCCGGAGTTGGTGGTGAGCACGGACGATCAGGCCTCCGCGGGCTTGCGTAGGTAGAACACGATGGACTTGCCCATCACCGGGTTGAGCAGCTTCTCGGCGGTCCGGGTGACCCAGGGGCCCTTCATCAGGTCCCACACCAGAAGCTTGTGATAGGCCTTGGGCAGCGGGTGGTCGTCGTTCTCCGTACCCACGGCGCACTTGAGCCACCAGTAGGGGGCGTGCAGCGCGTGCGCGTACCCGGTGCCGGTGACCTCCAGGCCGGCGGCGCGGAGCTTGAAGCCCAGTTCCTCGGCGGTGTAGATGCGGCAGTGCCCGCCCGGGTTGGAGTGGTAGGCGTCCGAGAGCTTCCAGCACAGCTTCTCCGGCCACTCACGCGGCACGGTCACCGCGGCGACCCCACCCGGCTTGAGGATCCGCACCAACTCGGCGATCGCCCGGGTGTCCTCCGGGACGTGCTCGAGCACCTCGGAGATGAGCACCAGATCGAAGGTGCCGTCCTCGTAGGGCATGTTCAGCGCGTCGCCGGTCACCGCCTCGCCCCTGGACTCCGGCAGGCCCTCACCCTCGGCCTCCATCGCGGCGAGCATCTCGGTCACCTGCCGCATCTCGTCCGCGTTCTGGTCGAAGGCGGTCACGTCGGCCCCGCGGCGGTACAGCTCGAAGGTGTGTCGGCCGAGGCCGGCTCCCACGTCGATGGCTCGCATGCCGGGAGTGACCCCGAGACGGGCGAAATCGGCGGTCAGCATGCGGCGTCCTCCTGCTCACGGATGTCGTACTCCCCGGAACCCGGGAGCACCTCGGGCACGTCGTCGGTGACGTGCTCGTCAATCTCTGTCTGGTCCGGCCCGATGACCGGACCGACGGTCAGGTCCGGGAGCGTCTCGCCCCGGACCCTGGCGATCGCCGTCTCGTAGACCTCGACGGTCCTCCTGGCCACGGCGGCCCAGCTGTAGCGCTCCATCACACGCTCCCGCCCACCCTGCGAGAGTCGTCGACGCTCCAGCGGATCGGACAGCAGCGCGCTGATCTGGCGGGCGAGCTCGTCGACGTCGCCGGGTGCGACCAGTCGGGCGGCCGAGTCATCGGTGCCCACGACCTCCGGCAGCGCACCCGCGCGGCTGGCCACCACCGCACACCCGCTGGACATGGCCTCGACCGCGGGGAGCGAGAAGCCCTCGTACATGCTCGGGACCACCGAGATCTCGGCGGTGCCCACGAGCTCGGCCAACTCGTCGTCGTCGACCCCCGACACCAGGTCCACCGCGTCGCGCAGGCCGAGGGAGTCCAGCAGCCTGGAGGCCTCCCCCTTCCGCTTGAGCTTGGAGATCAGGGTGAGCCGCACCCCGGGATGCTCCTCGCGGACCTTCGCCAGCGCCCGCAACAGGATGGGGACGCCCTTGAGCGGCTGGTCGGCGCTGGCCACGCAGACCAGGCGTCCGGGCTCGCGGTCGCGGCGGTCGTGGAAGCGGTCGGTGTCCACACCGAGCGGGATCGTCACGATCCGCTCCGGGTCCACCCCGAAGTCGGAGGCGATGTCCTCGGCCGAGTTGCTGGAGACGGTGATGATCTCCTCGAGCTTCCGGGACACCCGGATCTGCATACCCAGGAACCCGAACCAGCGCCAGGTCGTGAGCTTCTTGCGCAGCGGGGCCTCTTTCATGGCGAGGTCCCGGTCCCGGGTGATCGGGTGGTGCACCGTGGCGACCACCGGGAACCCGGCCTCCTCGAGCGTCAACAGGCCGCTGCCGAGGCACTGGTTGTCGTGCACCACGTCGAAGTCGGCCAACCGCGGCGTGAGCGCCCGCGCCGCGCGCAGGCTGAAGGTGCGCGGCTCCGGGAAGCCGGCGGTCCACATGGTGGCCACCTCGAGGAGGTCGATCCTGTCGCGGATCTCACGCGGGTGCGGCGTGCGGAACGGGTCGGCGTCGTTGTACAGGTCCAGGCTCGGCACCCTGGTGAGCGTGGGCCCCGGGTCGAGCTCCGGGTACGGCTGACCGGAGAACACCTCGACGGTGTGGCCCAGTGCGGCCAGCTCACGGCTCAGGTGACGGACGTAGACGCCCTGCCCGCCGCCGTGTGGCTTGCTCCTGTACGAGAGCAGTGCGATCCGCACTTCTCGATCGCCCCCTTCCGGTCATCCGGCCCCGGACCGCCCGCGAGGACCGCGGCGGCTCAGGGCACATCGAGCAAGTCTAGAACACGTTCGCGGCCAGCGACGACACGGCCGGGCCGACGCACCGGACCCCCGGGCGCTCGGGGCGCCCGGGGGTCCGGTGTTCGTTCGGGTCGGCCGGTGACCGACCCGACGGGTCGGGTCAGTAACCCAGGTCGTCCAGGCGGACCGACGCGCCGGTGGCGTCGCCGAACCCGTCCTCGGGACCGTAGAAGCCGTCGCCGTAGTCCGGGATGGAGTAGGCGGCCGCGCGGGCCTCCTCGGTGGGCTCGACCGTCGAGTTGCGGTACCGGTTGATGCCGGTACCCGCCGGGATGAGCTTACCGATGATGACGTTCTCCTTGAGGCCCACGAGCTTGTCCGAACGCCGGTTGATGGCGGCGTCGGTGAGCACGCGGGTGGTCTCCTGGAAGGAGGCCGCCGAGAGCCACGAGTCCGTGGCCAGCGAGGCCTTGGTGATACCCATGAGGACCGGGCGCGCCGAGGCCGGCGAGCCGCCCTCGGTGAGCACGCGACGGTTCTCCGCCGTGAGCTCCGCGCGCTCGACCAGCGCACCGGGCAGGAACTCGGTGCTGTTGGACTCGTTGATCGCGACGCGACGCATCATCTGGCGGACGATGACCTCGAGGTGCTTGTCGTGGATCGACACACCCTGTGCGCGGTAGACCTTCTGCACCTCGTCGACGAGGAACTTCTGGACCCCGTTCGGGCCGAGGATCGCCAGCACCTCGTGCGGGTCCGCCGGCCCCTCGAGCAGGGCCTGACCCCGCTCCAGGTGGTCGCCGTCGACGATCGGACGGGACGACCCGTCCTCGAGGATGATGTGCGCGAGGCCCTGACGCTTGGACAGCTTCTCGTACACGATCTCTTCCGCACCGTTGTCCGGCACGATCGTGATCGTGTAGAAACGCTCCTCCTCCTCGAGACGGATCCGGCCCGCCTCCTCGGCGATCGGCGCCTTGCCCTTGGGCACGCGTGCCTCGAAGAGCTCCTGCACACGCGGCAGACCACCGGTGATGTCGTCACCGACGCCACCCTGGTGGAACGTACGCATGGTCAGCTGCGTGCCCGGCTCACCGATCGACTGGGCGGCGACGATGCCCACGGCCTCGCCGATGTCGACCAGCAGACCGGTCGCCATGGAACGGCCGTAGCAGGTGGCGCAGACTCCCGTGCCCGTGGTGCAGGTGAGGACCGAGCGGACCTTGACCTTCTCCACTCCCGCGGCGATGAGCGCCTCGATCGTCGGGTCACCGAGGTCGGTGCCGGCGGCCACGACGACCGCGCCGGAGGCGTCGACGGCGTCCTCCGCGAGGGTACGGGCGAACGTCGAGGTCTCGACGTGCTCGTCCCGGGAGAGCACGCCGGTCTCGACGCCGTGCGCGTCCACCTCGCGGCGGGCGATGACCGTCTCGATGCCCTTGCTCGTGCCACAGTCCGTCTCGCGGACGATGACGTCCTGGGAGACGTCGACGAGACGACGCGTGAGGTAACCCGAGTCGGCCGTACGCAGCGCGGTGTCGGCCAGACCCTTACGCGCACCGTGCGTGTTCATGAAGTACTCGAGCACCGTCAGGCCCTCGCGGAACGAGGACTTGATGGGCTGCGGGATGAACTCGCCGTTCGGACGCGTCACCAGGCCCTTCATGCCCGCGAGCGCACGGATCTGGGTCATGTTGCCCGCCGCGCCGGACTTGACGATCGTCGGGATCGGGTTGGAGTCCGGGTAGTTGGCCTCCATGGCCTGACCGATCTCGTCGGTGGCCTCCTGCCAGAGCTTGACCAGGTCGCTCTTGCGCTCCTCGTCGGTGATCTTGCCCAGCCCGAACTGCGACTCGAGTCGCGCCGCCTTGGCGTCGTACGAGGCGAGGATCTCCTTCTTGGCCGGCGGGACCAGCACATCGGACATCGCGATGGTGACGCCCGAGCGGGTGGCCCAGTAGAAACCGGTGTCCTTAAGCTTGTCCACCGTCTGCGCCACGACGATCATCGGGTAGCGCTCGGCCAGGTCGTTGATGATGACGGCCTGGCGCTTCTTGGGCATCTGCTCGTTGACGAACGGGTAGTCCGCCGGGAGCAGCTCGTTGAACATGACGCGGCCCAGCGTGGTCTCCGCGATCCACTCCTGGCCGGGGGTCCAGCCCTCGGGGAACAGCTCCGCCTCGATCTCGGCGGGGGGCCGCTGCTGCGACATCCGCACCCGGATCGGCGCGTGGATGTCCAGCACCTTCAGATCGACGGCCATGATGGCCTCGGACGGGTTCGAGTACACGCCGGTGGCCGGGGCGTCTTCCGCCGCCGGGACGTAGGCACCGGTGGCGCCCTCGTCGAGGCGGGTCAGGTAGTACAGGCCCGTCACCATGTCCAGACGCGGCATGGCGAGCGGGCGGCCCGACGCCGGCGACAGGATGTTGTTCGAGGCCAGCATGAGGATGCGGGCCTCGGCCTGCGCCTCCGCGGACAGCGGGAGGTGCACGGCCATCTGGTCACCGTCGAAGTCGGCGTTGAAGGCCTCACACACCAGCGGGTGCAGCTGGATGGCCTTGCCCTCGACGAGCTGCGGCTCGAAGGCCTGGATGCCGAGGCGGTGCAGGGTGGGTGCGCGGTTGAGCATCACCGGGTGCTCGGCGATGACCTCTTCGAGCACGTCCCACACCTGGTCGCGCTGACGCTCGACCATCCGCTTGGCGGACTTGATGTTCTGGGCGTGGTTGAGGTCCACCAGGCGCTTCATGACGAACGGCTTGAACAGCTCGAGCGCCATCAGCTTGGGCAGTCCACACTGGTGCAGCTGGAGCTGCGGACCCACGACGATCACGGAACGACCCGAGTAGTCGACGCGCTTGCCGAGCAGGTTCTGACGGAACCGGCCCTGCTTGCCCTTGAGGAGGTCCGAGAGCGACTTGAGCGGACGGTTGCCCGGGCCCGTGACGGGCCGGCCGCGACGACCGTTGTCGAACAGCGCGTCCACGGACTCCTGCAGCATCCGCTTCTCGTTGTTGACGATGATCTCGGGGGCACCGAGATCCATCAGTCGCTTGAGGCGGTTGTTGCGGTTGATCACGCGGCGGTAGAGGTCGTTGAGGTCCGAGGTGGCGAAGCGCCCACCGTCGAGCTGGACCATCGGACGCAGCTCCGGCGGGATCACCGGGACGGCCCCGAGCACCATCGCGGCCGGGTGGTTCCCGGACCGCAGGAACGCGGAGACGACCTTGAGTCGCTTGAGGGCGCGGATCTTCTTCTGACCCTTGCCGTTGCGGATGATGTCGCGGAGGTTCTCGGCCTCGGTCGCGAGGTCGAAGTTCTCCAGCAACGACTGGATCGCCTCGGCACCCATGCCGCCCTCGAAGTACTCGCCGAAGCGGTCCTCGAGCTCGCGGTAGATGCCCTCGTCCACGATGATCTGGTTGATCTCGAGCTTGGTGAAGGTGGTCCAGATCTCCTCGAGACGGTCCAGCTCGCGCTGGGCCGACTCGCGGATCTTCTTCATCTCCTTCTCGCCGCCGTCCTTGACCTTGCGGCGCTGGTCGGCCTTGGCGCCCTCGGCCTCCAGCTCGGCCAGGTCGGCCTCGAGCTTCTTGGCGCGCGCCTCGATGTCCGAGTCCCGCTCGTCCTCGATGATCTTGCGCTCCTCGAGGATCTGCGCCTCGAGGGTGCTGAGCTCGTTGTGGCGCAGGTCCTTGTCCACGCCGGTGATGACGTAGGCCGCGAAGTAGATGATCTTGTCGAGGTCCTTGGGCGCGAGGTCCAGCAGGTAGCCGAGCCGCGACGGGACGCCCTTGAAGTACCAGATGTGCGTGACGGGCGCGGCCAGCTCGATGTGGCCCATCCGCTCACGACGCACCTTGGCACGGGTCACCTCGACGCCACAGCGCTCACAGATGATGCCCTTGAAGCGCACGCGCTTGTACTTGCCGCAGTAGCACTCCCAGTCCCGGGTGGGGCCGAAGATCTTCTCGCAGAACAGGCCCTCCTTCTCCGGCTTGAGGGTGCGGTAGTTGATGGTCTCGGGCTTCTTGACCTCGCCATAGGACCAGTTGCGGATGTTCTCCGCGGTCGCGAGGCTGATGACCAGCTCGTCGAAGTAGTTGACGTCCTGCACGTAGGCGTCCTTTCCCGTATGGGATGGTGGCGGGCCCCTCGCGGGGTGGGGCCGGTGTGGGGCCCGCCGTGGTGGAACTGAATTAGTCGGATGCGGGGCGCCGATGGTGCACGCCCCCGGCGCCTACTGCGCCAGCTCGTCTGCCGCCGAGGACTCGTCGCGGGAGAGATTGATCCCCAGGTTCGCGGCGGTGCGGTCGAGGTCGTCGTCCTCGGCGCCCTCGCCCAGGGAGACCGCCTGGCCGTCGCTGGAGAGCACCTCGACGTTGAGGCACAGCGACTGCAGCTCCTTGAGCAGGACCTTGAACGACTCCGGGATCCCGGGCTCCGGGATGTTCTCGCCCTTGACGATCGCCTCGTACACCTTCACGCGACCCACGACGTCGTCGGACTTGATCGTGAGCAACTCCTGGAGCGTGTACGCGGCACCATAGGCCTGCATCGCCCAGCACTCCATCTCACCGAAACGCTGGCCACCGAACTGGGCCTTACCGCCGAGCGGCTGCTGGGTGATCATCGAGTACGGACCCGTGGAACGGGCGTGGATCTTGTCGTCCACCAGGTGGTGCAGCTTGAGGATGTACATGTACCCCACGGACACCGGGTACGGGAAGGGCTCACCCGACCGACCGTCGATCAGGGTCGCCTTGCCGTCGGCCTCGACCATCCGCTCGCCGTCACGGTTCGGGAGGGTGCAGCCGAGCAGGCCGGTGATCTCCGTGTCCGCCGCACCGTCGAAGACGGGGGTCGCCGTGTTGGTGCCGGCCTCGACGCTGTAGATCTCCTCCGGCAGCTTGGTCGCCCACTCGGGGAGGGAACCGTCCGCCTCGCGGGGCACCTCCCAGCCCGCCTTGGCCAGCCAGCCGAGGTGGGTCTCCATGATCTGACCGATGTTCATACGACGCGGGACGCCGTGCGTGTTGAGGATGATGTCCACGGGCGTGCCGTCGGGCATGAACGGCATGTCCTCGGCGGGGAGGATCTTGCCGATGACGCCCTTGTTGCCGTGGCGGCCGGCGAGCTTGTCGCCGTCCTGGATCTTGCGCTTCTGCGCCACGTAGACGCGGACCAACTCGTTGACGCCGGGGGGCAGGTCGTCGTCGTCGTCACGCGAGAACACGCGGACGCCGATCACCTTCCCGGACTCACCGTGGGGCACCTTCAGCGACGTGTCGCGCACCTCGCGGGCCTTCTCACCGAAGATGGCGCGCAGCAGGCGCTCCTCCGGGGTGAGCTCGGTCTCGCCCTTGGGCGTGACCTTGCCGACCAGCACATCGCCGTCACGGACCTCGGCGCCGATGCGCACGATGCCACGGTCGTCCAGGTCCGCGAGGACCTCGTCGGAGACGTTGGGGATGTCGCGGGTGATCTCCTCGGCGCCCAGCTTGGTGTCGCGGGCGTCGATCTCGTGCTCCTCGATGTGGATGGACGTCAGCACGTCCTCCTCCACCAAGCGCTGCGAGAGGATGATCGCATCCTCGTAGTTGTGGCCCTCCCACGGCATGATCGCCACGAGCAGGTTCTTGCCCAGCGCCATCTCACCGTTCTCGGTGCAGGGTCCGTCGGCGAGGACCTGGCCGGCCTCGACGCGCATCCCCTCGTCCACGATCGGCTTCTGGTTGGAGCAGGTGCCCTGGTTGGACCGCGCGAACTTGGCCAGACGGTAGGTCTGACGACCACCGTCGTCGTCCATGACGGTGATGAAGTCGGCCGAGACCTCCTCCACCATGCCCGCACGGGTGTTGACGACGACGTCGCCCGCGTCCACGGCCGCGCGCAGCTCCATGCCGGTGCCGACGAGCGGCGCCTCGGAACGCACGAGCGGGACCGACTGGCGCTGCATGTTCGCACCCATCAGGGCGCGGTTGGCGTCGTCGTGCTCGAGGAACGGGATCATCGCGGTGGCGACGGAGACCATCTGCCGCGGCGAGACGTCCATGTAGTCGACGTCCGTACCCGCGACGACCTCGACGTCACCGTGCTTCTTGCGCACGAGGACGCGGTCCTCGACGAACCTGCCGTCCGCGTCGATCTCCGAGTTGGCCTGCGCCACGACGTGGCGGTCCTCCTCGTCGGCGGTCAGGTAGTCCACCTGGTCGGTGACGGCGCCGTCGACGACCCGGCGGTACGGGGTCTCGATGAAGCCGAACGGGTTGACCCGGGCGTAGACCGAGAGCGAGCCGATCAGACCGATGTTCGGACCCTCGGGGGTCTCGATCGGGCACATGCGGCCGTAGTGCGAGGCGTGCACGTCGCGCACCTCGAGGCCGGCGCGCTCGCGGGAGAGGCCACCGGGGCCCAGGGCCGACAGGCGCCGCTTGTGGGTCAGGCCCGACAGCGGGTTGTTCTGGTCCATGAACTGCGACATCTGGGAGGTTCCGAAGAACTCCTTGAGCGCGGCGGTGATGGGCCGGATGTTGATCAGCGACTGCGGGGTGATCGCCTCGGAGTCCTGCGTGGTCATCCGCTCGCGGACCACACGCTCCATCCGGGACAGGCCCACGCGGACCTGGTTCTGGATGAGCTCGCCGACGGTACGCAGACGACGGTTGCCGAAGTGGTCGATGTCGTCGACGTCGACCGGGACCTCGCGGCCACCGGCGACCTGCATCGAGCTCTCGCCCGCGTGGAGGCGCACGAGGTACTCGATGGTGGCGGCGATGTCCTCACGCGTGAGCGTGGTGGTGTCGTCACCCTCGGGATCCGGCAGACCGAGCTTGCGGTTGACCTTGTAGCGGCCGACGCGGGCCAGGTCGTAGCGCTTCTCCTTGAAGAACAGGTTCTCCAGCAGCGCCTCCGCGGACTCGCGGGTCGGCGGCTCGCCCGGACGCAGCTTGCGGTAGATCTCGAGCAGGGCCTGGTCCGTGTCCTCGACCGTGTCCTTCTCGAGCGTGGACATCATGATCTCGGAGAAGCCGTAGCGCTCCTTGATCTCGGTGGTGGTCCAGCCGAGCGCCTTGAGCAGCACGGTCACGGACTGGCGGCGCTTGCGGTCGATGCGCACACCGACCGTGTCGCGCTTGTCCACGTCGAACTCGAGCCACGCGCCACGCGACGGGATGACCTTGACGGAGTGGACGTCGCGCTCCGTGGACTTGTCGCGGCTCCGGTCGAAGTACACGCCCGGCGAGCGGACGAGCTGCGAGACGACGACGCGCTCGGTGCCGTTGATGATGAACGTGCCCTTGTCCGTCATCATCGGGAAGTCACCCATGAAGACGGTCTGCGACTTGATCTCGCCCGTCTCGGTGTTCTCGAACTCGGCGGTGACGAACAGGGGCGCCTCGTAGGTGCGGTCCTTCTCGCGGCAGTCCTCCATGGAGGCCTTGACCTCTTCGAAGTACGAATCCGAGAACGAGAGCGACATGGATCCGGAGAAGTCCTCGATCGGGGAGATCTCCCTGAGGATCGACTCCAGGCCTCCCTCGAGGTTCGTGACGCCGCGTGACGCGGCCCTCTTCTGCCACTCCTCCGACCCGATGAACCACTCGAACGACTCCGTCTGGAGGTCGAGCAGTCCCGGGACCGGCAACGGCTCGGAGAGTTTCGCGAACGAGACCCTCCGGGGCGCACCGGGAACGGTGGAAACTGACTTGGTCTGGCGGGAGACTGCCAAGATGGGTCCTTCCAGCACCTCACGTGATCACCACGGGCGGTGACCACAGATGTATCTGCGAGCGGTCCGCCGACGGGTATCCACCCAGATCCGACCCGATCGAGGACTCGGAAAACACCCGGTGGGACCGGGGACGAGCCGTCACGGACGGACGAGAGTGCAAATAGCAGCCAGCGCAACGACCTAATCTAGTCGATAGCGGCGCGGAAGTCCAGCCGTCGACAGGGGCGACCCCGGAGGCTGTTCTATGTCGGGCGCGTCGTCCGTCGCTGCGCTGGTTGCCCTCGTGGCTCTCGCCTCATCGGCTCCCAGTCGGGACGTCGCACCCGGACCGTGTCGCACTCAACCTCTACGGCACTCGCCCCATGCCCCTAAAGGGTGACGGGTGAAAGCACTTTCGTCAAGGATCTGGCACGGTCGGTTGCCGGATCGGTTCCCGACCAGTCCTCGTCAGGAGGGCAGATCCGGGATCCTCGACAGTTTCCACACGCCGTCGATCCTGTCCAGACCGACGAGATAGGTGCCGCTGGTACTTCCCGCAGCCGCGCCGTCCCTGGTCATCGACACATCCTGGACCAGCAACACCTCGGCCTTGTCGCCCTGCAGGTAGGCGAGACCGGCCTCGCGGACCTCTGCGTCGACGCTCGTCGCGGACTGCTCGTAGCTGTCACGCAACGCGGGCCAGTTCTCGTCCAACTCGTTGACGAGCTTCGGGGTGAGGAATTCCCCCAGGGAATCGTGATACTCGTCGAGGGTCTCGTGATCGATCGCCACGAGCCGCTGGACGTTGGTCGTCGCTGCCGAGAGGACCTCCTCGGTGGCCTCCCGGTCAACGAACGCCCTGTTGTCCACGTCGACCCCGGGTTCCGTCGCCAGGAACGCCCCGATGGCCCCGGCGGCCAGCCCCGTCGCGATGGCGGAGTACGCGATCGTGCGACCACCGGGCCGACGGCCGGCACGCCGTTCCCCGCGACCCGCCCCGGTTCCGTCGCCGCCCACCTCGTCGTCTCGTGCGTCCCACGACGTGGGGTCCGTGGCGGTCCCGCCCTCGGGTCGGGTCTGTCCGGCGTGTCCGGCCAGCCGCCTACGGGGCGCCGGATTGACCGACTTCTGGGTTCTCTTGATCGGTGGCATCAGCGACTGTCGTCCTTCGTCATCGTCCGGCGGAGGTGGTCGGCGCGGGGGTCGACTCCTCCTCGGTGGCCGGGTCGTCCTGTTCCTCCGGAGCGTCGAGCTCCTCCACGGACCGACCGGACTCGCCTACCGGGACCGTCACACCCACCTGGTTGACCGCGTCGGCCTTCCAGGTGCCGTCCTCTCGCGTCAGGTCCACGCGCATCGCCTGACGGCCTGTGATGTCGTCCTGGCCCTCCCGCTCGGAGTGGGCGGTGAACACTACGAGGACGGCCGCGTCGCCGGCCTCGAGATCCAGGGTCTCGACAGCGGTGTGCGAGACCGTCGCCGTGGTGACCGCCTTCTGCTCCACCACGCGCGTTCGCACATCGTCGGCCCACTGCTCCTGCTCGGCGAGGAACTCACCGGCCGAGGCCTCCGCCAACTGCTCGAGCGATTCGTCGACGTTCCGGTGGTCGAAACTGAAGGCGTTGATTATCACCTGCGCGGCGACGTCGGAGGCCGCCTCGCGCTCGGTCGCCACCTCCTGGGCCGCCCGCGCCTGGGTGTACCGCACCCCGAACACCACCAGCGTTGCCAGCCCCGCCACGAGGATACTCACCGCGAGGACCACCAGCCATCTCGGCACGGTCCCCGTCCCCCCGGGGCGGCGCGCATCCCCGTCCGTTACCTGCGAACCCATGGCGGCGACACTACCGGACCCACCGTCCGCCGAGTCGCCGCCCCGCCGCACGGTCACCGGGGGATCAACCCCTGCAACACCGCGAGCTGCGTGGCCGCCACGGACAGGTTGGCCCTGTCGGGGTCGATCTTGGGCTTGGCGTCCCAGGGCTGCGGCACGTCCGGGTGCGCGTACTCCACCCGGTCGGCACCGCGGACGGCGATGGGGCTGCCGAAGGGCACGGTGCACTGCGCGTCGTAGTTGGGCGGGAAGTTCTGTTCCTGCCAGTCGAAGGACGGGTCCTGCGCCTTCATCTGGTCGATGATCTCCCACGTACCTTCGTATCCTTGCGTACACGCTGGTGGGTTGTTCGTCTCGAGGGACAGACCGAAGTGGATTGTCCCGTCCCCCGGGGCGACGGACATCCCGGCGGCGGCCAGTACCGGCAACAGCTGCAGCAACACCTTGAACGACGGGGCCAGTGGATCGATCGTCTTCATCGTGGCCGCCAGGTTCCGCACGGTTCCGGAGAGCGGGGCGCCGGAGTTCTCCACCAGATAGCGGGCCTCGTCGGCGAACTCCGGTCCCGTGGTGATCAGCCGTTCCAGGTCGGAGTCCGAGTCACGCAACGCCTCGGTGACCGTCCTGAGATCGCGGGAGAAACTGACGATCTCACCGGACTGGTCGGCCTGCGTCTCCAGGACGGTCGCCCCGTCGCGGATTAGCGTCTGCAACTGCGGCATGGTGCGGATACCGGACTCGGAAATCCGGATGAGGGAGTCCGAGAGTCGCTCCAGTTGGGGTCCCCGGCCCTGGAACGCCTTGCCGAGTTCATCGACGGTCACCTCGAGATCGTCCAAGGGGACCGATCGGGAAAGGTCGTCGACGGAGGCCAACAGGTTCTCGACGGGTACCGGCAACGCCTCACGTCCGGCGGAGACCACGTCCCCGTCCTCGAGATACGGCGCCGAGCTGCTGTTGGGTCGCAAGTCCACGTACTGCTCTCCGATGGCGGAGCGGTTGGCGACCACGGCCTCGGTGTCCGCCGGGACGTCGGGGGCGCTCGAGTCGAGGTCGAGCTCGACTCGCACACCGTCGTCGGTGAGCGAGAGCTCGCCCACCCGTCCGATCGCCGTGCCGCGGTAGTTGACGGCCGCGTTGGTGAACACCCCGCCGGTCTCGGGTAGGTCCAGATAGACCTGGTACTGGCCGATCCCGAACAGCGAAGGTAAGCGAACGTAGTTGGCACCTACATAGGTGATCCCGACCGCGGCGATCACACAGAAGGCGATGAGCTGGGTGCGGAGTGTCTTGCTCATCGGTTTCCTGGCTCTCCTGGTTCAGGCAGGTAGTTCTCGGAGAACTCCGAGACTCCTGGTGCGGGCTTGGGCACCACCGCCCGGTCCATGACCGGCGGGACCGGCAGGAGCGGCAGCACGATGGTCGTCCGCCGGTCCGGGCCGTTGTCGCCGACCCACGGGTTCTGCGGGTCCACGACGTAGGGCCCGCTCGTGGTGTTCGGACGGCGAACCACCGGTTCGCCCTGATTCGCCCCCAGATTCCGGAGCGTCTCAGAGATCGTCGCGTCCACGGAGAGAAAGATGTTGGCCGCGCCGCCGACGGTCGCCGGGATAGACGAGTCCGGGAACGGGAAGGTGGGGACGAAACCGATCAGTTCGATGAGCTCCGGAGTCGACTCGCCGAGGGACTGCAGCACAGGGCGCAGCGCCCGCAGGTCGGCGATGAGGTCCTCCCTGCTGGTGAGCAGGACTTCCGAGCCGACCTGGCCCAGTGTGTCGACCCGGCGCAGCATCTCCACGAACTGCGAGCGCTGCTCCTCGAGCACCGCCACCCCGGCGGGCAGCTCGTCGAGCGCCGCCTCGATCTGCTGGCGCTGATCGTTGGCACGCGACGTCATGAGGTTCACGCCCTCGAGGGCTTCGGTGATGCTGTCGCGCTGCCGGTTCAGGCCCCCGATGAGCTCCTCCGCCGATCGCAGGGTCCGGGTGAGATCCTCCTCGCGGCCGTCGGTGGCCTTGCGCAGTTCGGCCACGATCGGTTGCAGTTGGTCCACGCCGCCGCCGTTGAGCAACAGCGACAGCGCGCCGAGAACCTGCTCGATGTCGGTAGCCGTGCGGGTGTCCGAACTGGCGATGACGTCACCGCCGGACAGCTCTCCGGTGGGCGGCTCGTCCTCCGGCGGGCTGAGCTGCACGAACTTCTCGCCAAGGAGATTGGTCTGCTGGATCGAGGCCTCGACGTTGGCGGGGAGCTCCGTGTCGCCGCGGAGGACGATGTCCACCTCTGCGGTCCACCCGTCCTCCGCCAGCGAGATACCGGACACGCGACCGGCGTCAAGACCATTGACCTTGACCGACGACTGCAGGACCAGGTCCAACACATCGTCGAAGCGGACGGCCACGTGCATGGGGTCCTCACCCAGGTCCGCGCCACCCGGCAGAGTGTAGTCCTCCAGATTCAACGAGCACCCCGCCGCGACGGCGGCCACGAGCGCGCTGGCACCGACCGCGCGGACGGCGCGACCGAGGATGGGCGTGGTCGGCCGGATCATCCCCGTCCCCCTTCCGAAGCGGGCGTCATCGGCCACCCGCGATTGCCCTGGACCGTCCCGGGAACCGGGACAGACTGATTCATCTCGCCAGCGAGGATGCCCAACGGCAGATCCGGGTTCGACGCTTGTAGATCGGCGTTGCGCTGCGGCGCGAGAGCCTCGCAAGCCTCGATATCGGCGCGCCGGAGGTTGTCGAGTTCGGCCAGCATCTGGTCCCCGGGGTTCAGGCGGCCAAGTGTCATGAGCTGGCACAGGACGCCGGCCGGGTCCTGCAACTCCGGGATGCCGAGACGTAAGGACAACAGCCCGGCCTCGGGGTCGTAGGCGCCGATGAGGTTGGACAGAGCCAACGGAGCAGTCTTGAGGATCTCCTCGATGTCGCCCCTCTGGTCCGCGGTGATCTGACTGAGTCTCACCAAACGGTCCGCATTGCTGCGGATCACGTCCTGGTTGTCCCGCACGACACGCGCGACGTCCGCGAGGGCGTAGCTCAGTTCGGCGAGGGCGCCCTGGAGGTCCTCGCGCTGACCAGCGACAGTCTGGTTGAAGGTCGACATCTGGGAGTTGAACTGCCTCACCTGGGCATCGTTCTGCGCGAGCATCGTGACGAACGACTGCAGATTGACCACGGTCTCGCTGATGTCCTGACTCGAATCCGCCAGCGTCGTCGCGGCCTGCGATAACTCGTCGATCGACCGCCCGAGTGCGGCACCGTTGCCTCCGAGCGTGTCCGCGGACGCGGTGACGAACCGGTCGAGAGCGCCGTCCTTGTTGGCACCCTCCGGGCCGAGAGCATCGGTCAGTTCCTCCACCGAGGCGTAGAGCTTGTCCACCTCGACCGGTGTCGCGGTCCGCTCGAGGGGGATGTGCGCGCCCGATTCCATCTTGGGGCCGCCTGAGTAGGCGGGCAGTAGTTGGACGTTACGGTCAGGGACGACCGAGGGCGTCACCTGGACCGCCTTGGCGTCCGCCGGGACGTCCACGCCCCGGCGGACGTGGAACTCGACCTCGACGGTCTCCCCCATCGGGGTCACCTTGTCGACGGAACCCACCGTGACCCCCAGGATCCGGACATCGGAGCCCTCCGATATTCCGACGGCTGTCGGGAAGGTGGCGGTGATGCTGGTGCGTCCGAACCCCGTGACGGCGAGGAAAATCACAGTCACGGCGGCCACGACGACGACGAGCAGCAGCCCGACGAACGAGTACGGCATCTTCTTGTGCATCAGTTGATCCCACTCTGTCTGGCCGGCGCGCGGGCGCCGGGATAGAAGGGCGGCTCAGGAATACCCGGCGGGACGAGGTTGGTGACCACGGTGTCGAACCATCTGCCCGAGCCCAGAAGGTTGGAGTACAGCCGATAGAAGGGCCCGAGGTTGTGGATGGATGCCCTCAGCTCTTCCTCGTGGTCGGTCAACACCGCCAGGGCGGAGTCGAGACTATCCAGGGTCGGCTTGAACTCGGCCTCGTTCTCCGCGACGAACCGGCGGAGTTCGATCGACAGTCCGCGCGTGGAGGCCAACACCAGCTTGAGACTCTCGGCGCGGTCGTTGAGTTCGCCCAACAACTGTCCGGTGCCGATGATCAGGCGCCGGAAGTCGTCATTACGGTCCGCCACGATCTGGGAGCTCGTACGCGTGGCCTCGAGTAGGTTCCGCAATTCGGCGTCCCGGCTGGACACGGTCTGCGACAGACGCGCCATGCCGTCGACCGCGCCCCGGAACTCCTCGGGCGACGCCTGCATCGTATCGGTGAGGGTGTCCAGGCTCGCTGCCAATTTGGCGTCATCGATCTCGTCGAGCGTCTCCGCTGCGGAGGAGAAAGCTGTGACCACGTCGTACGGGGCCACCGTCCGCTCAAGCGGGATCGGCTCCGACGTGTCGAGTTCCCCGGTTCCCGCCGGGCTCAGCGCGAGGTACTTCTGGCCGAGCACGGTCTTGAGTTGGATGCTCGCCCGGGTGTCGTCGCCGAGCCAGGCGTCCTTGGCCCGGAAGCCCACGGCCACCTTGTCGCCGTCGAGCGCCACGTCGGTCACGACGCCAACCTTGACGCCGGCCACGCGGACCTCGCTACCGTCCGCTAGCCCGGCGGCCTCGGAAAAGTAGGCTGTGTATTTGGGTCCCGCCCCGACGATCGGTAGCGCGTCGAGTCTGAACGACACGGCGGTCAGGGCGAGGATCACCAGGACCCCGATCGCTCCGATGGTGGCGTTGCTGAACCTCGGCTCGTTCGCACTGAGCTTGCTCATGGGATTCCCCCTGCGTGGCACCGGGGCGCGACGTTGGTGTACACCGGATGATTGATCGTGGGACCGCCGCTCGGAAGAAGGTTGGGCACGTTGGTGCCCGGGCCGTGCACCACGTCGAGTCCACAGAGATAGAACTGGAGCCAGGACCCGAACGAACTCATCCTGATGAGGTTGTCGGTCTTGCGCGGCAGGTTGATGAGAACCTCGCTGAGCGTGTCGCGTTTCGTCGTGATCTGGTCGGTGACCACCTTGAGGTGGTCGAGCGAATCCGTGACGGCGGGCCGCGTGGCGGTGACGATGTTCTCCGCCGACGAGGTCAGATCCGCCATCGAGTCGAGCGAACTGCCGATAGCGTCGCGTTCGTCGGCGAGTCCCTCGACGAGTTGCCTGGTGGTCACCACGAGCTGCTGGAACTGCACGTCCCGCTCGTTGATGGTCTCGAGGACCCGGGTGAGGTTGTCGATGACTTCGCCGATCACCTGATCCCGATCGGCCAGGTGGTTGGTCAGCTCACCAGTCTGGCGGACCAGGCTCGTCACGGTGCCGCCCTCCCCTTGCAGTACCCGCACCAGCGAGTCGGCGAGCGCGTTGACGTCCTCCGGCTGCAGGGTCGTGAAGAGCGGGCGGAAACCGTTGAACAGCGCCGTGAGATCGACCGCGGGCGAGGTCTTCTCGATTCCGATCGTGCTCCCTTCCTCCAGGGCCGATTGGACGGGTCCGGGCTCCCGGGAGATGTTCAGGTACCGCTGGCCGATCATGTTCCGGAACCGCAGTGCCAGGTGCACGTTGGCCGGCAGCGTGCGGTCGCCGACCAGGGTGAAGTCCACCTTAGCCAGGTCGCGTTCGTGGATCTCCATCCCGGTGATGTTGCCCACCACGACGCCGGCTATCCGGACGTCGTCGCCCTCCTCCAGCATGGTCACGTCGGAGAAGATCGCAGAGTACTCCGTACCTTCCGCCCGGGTGCCGCCCCTGATGGTCACGGCGAGGACCGAACTGAGCAGCACTGTGACCACGATGAAGACCACCAGTTTGACGAATGACCCCAGCAGGCCGCCACGGAGTAGGGCCTTCAGTTTGGCGTTCATCGGAAACCGACCTCCGTTCCGCGAAGCGCCGGGGCGCCGATCTGGCCGATCCAGGCAGGGATCTCCTGCGCGCCGCGCGAGGACGCGACCCCCAGGACGGTTCGGACGGTGTCGGTCTCCAGCGGCGAGCCGGCGTAGGCCATAGCCACCACGTCGGTGTCCTGACCCGCGGTCACGGTTGACGGAAACGGCATATTGGGCTGCTCGGGCACCGCCCGCCCGGGAGCCGGGGGAACCGAGCCACGGTTACGGAGTGCCGGAACCGGCCCGTCCCGGAGAAGCGGATTGGGCAGAGTCGGGATGAACGCGGGCCCCGGATTGCGGGTGGGGATCTGGTAGCTCCCGTCGGCGATCGCCCCGCCGGGGGCCCCGCCGAAGATGAACGGCTCCTGCGCCGGGTCGTAACAGCGGGGACCGCGGGTGTCGAAGAACCGCGGCTCGTCCTGGTTGGGCACGTAACGCCCTCTGGGATTGACGAGCTCGAGCGTCACCCGGATGGCGGGGTGCTCGGTGCCCACGCCCAGGATGGCGTCGGACCGGTCCAGAAGGGTCATGAAATTCCCCACCGAGCACGGTAGTGCTGGCGAATACTCAGCCAGGTACTCCAGGGAGGTGCGCGAGTCCACCGCCAGGGAGATGAGGTCGTTGCGGTTCGCGGCGAGGAAACCGGTGAGGACCTCGGACGACTCGCTGATCCGCCGCAGTCCGTCGGCGATGTCGGGGCGGCGCTGGACCACCGTGTCGCCGGTGGTGCGCAGAGCGTCCAGAGCGTTGATGAGATCAGGCAGCGCCTCGGAATAGGTCTGGGAGAATGTCGCCAGATCCTCCAGCCCGGATTCCAGAGCGGGCAACTCCTGGTTGATGCCGTCGAAGACCTGTCCGATCTCGACCAGGCTGGCGCCGATCTCGTCCCCACGGCCTGACAACGCCTGGTTGATCGCGCCGAGCGTGCCCGCCAGTTTCTCCGGCGGGACCGCCTCGAGAACGGGGAGTAGCCCGTCGAGGACGCGCCCCAACTCGATCGCGTTGCCGCGGGTGTCCTGCTCGATGGTCGCTCCCGGTTCGAGCGTCCCCACGGGCTGATCGGGGAACCCCAGGTCGACGAACCGCTCACCGAACAACGTCTTGGGGAGCAGGCGGCCACTGACGTTGGCCGGCAGTTGTTCCATGAGCGCCGGGTCGAACTCCATGTTGATCTGCACGCGGTCCCCGTCGGGTTCGACACCGGAGACGCGGCCCACGAGGACACCGCGCGCCTTGACGTCGGCGTCGTTCGGCAGCGCGAACGCCATGTCGTCGGTGTACAGGGTGACGCCGTCCGAGTCGGTGAAGGCGCGGTTGTAGATCGCGATGGTGGTCCCGACGAACGCCAGGACGATAATGATGAAAAGGGCGGCCAGCAACCGCTTGGAGAGAACGGAGAGCTCGTTCATCCCGCCACCCGCACAGTCGTGGTCGTGCCCCAGAGGGCGAGTCCGACGAAGAAGTTGAGGATCGCCACCACGACGATCGTGGTGCGGACTGCGCGCCCCACCGCCACGCCGACGCCGGCCGGGCCCCCGGACGCGGTGTAGCCGTAGTAGCAGTGGATCATCACCAGCACGAAGGCGAAGATGATCACCTTGATGAAGGAGTAGATCACGTCTTCCGGAGGCAGGAACAGATGGAAGTAGTGGTCGAACGACCCTGTGGACTGTCCTTGAATCATGGTGTTGACCCCCCGCGTGGCGAGGTATGACGAGAGCAGACCCACGACGTAGAGCGGAATGACGGCGACGAACCCGGCGATGACCCGAGTGGTGACGAGGTACGGCACGCTCGGAATCGCCATGACCTCCAGGGCGTCGATCTCCTCGGAGATCCGCATGGCACCGAGCTGGGCGGTGAAACCGCAGCCGACGGTGGCGGACAGGGCGAGCGACGCCACCATGGGGGCGACCTCGCGGGTGTTGACGTAGGCGGACAGGAACCCGGTGAGGACAGAGCTACCGATCTGGTCGAGGGCTGAGTACCCCTGCAGGCCGACGACGACCCCGGTGAACCCGCTCATCATGGCGATGACGCCGATGGTTCCGCCCAGGACCGCCAGTGTGCCGACTCCGAAGGTCAGCTCCGCGATCAGACGCAGCACCTCGTGCCGGTAGTGGACGATCGTCTGGGGGATCCAGCGAATCGCGCGCAGGTGGAACGCGAGCTGGTCTCCCAGGGAGTCGAACGAGCTGATCGGGCCGCGGACGAGGGCTCTCAGCCGGGCCCTCGTGGGTCCGACATCAGTATGGATCGCCATTACGACCGCACCGGGGGAACGATCTGCAGGTACATCGCCGTGAGGATGAGGTTGGCGAAGAACAGCAGGAGGAAAGTCAGGACGACGCCGAGGTTTACAGCGTCGCCGACCCCCTTCGGCCCGCCCTTGGGATTCATGCCACAGTACGAGGCGACGACGCCGGCGATCAGTCCGAAGATCAGCGCTTTGATCGAGGACATGATGAAATCGGGCAACTGGGCGAGGGCCCCGAAGGACATCAGATAGGCACCCGGGGTGCCGCCCTGCAACATGATGTTGAACACGTAACCACCGGAGATCCCGACGATGGAGACGAGCCCGTTCAGGAGCACCGCGACGAGCATCATGCCGAGCACCCGGGGGACGACGAGTCGTTGGATGGGGTCGATCCCCAGGACGCGCATCGCGTCGAGTTCCTCGCGGATGGAGCGGGCGCCCAGATCAGCGGCCACCGCCGACCCGGCGGCGCCCGCGATAAGCAGCGAGGTCACCAGCGGCGCGCCCTGCTGCACGACGGCGAGGACGCCGGTCGCTCCCGTATAGGCCTCAGCCCCGAGCTGCTGGACCAGCGAGCCCGTCTGCATCGCCACGACCGCCCCGAAGGGGATCGCGACCAGTGCCGACGGCAGGATCGTCACGGACGCGATGAACCACGACTGCTCGATGAACTCTCGGAACTGGAACGGCCTCCTGAAGACCCCTCTGAACACCTCGAGGAACAGTCGGAAGACCGTACCGGCGCCGCCCACCGCAGTCCGGACACCTCCGCCGACATCTGCTGGCGACACACCGGCCTTCACCGCGGGTTGCTGGTTCACGCCCTCCGTCATGCCTTTCCTCCGATCTCTCCGGCGTCCTCGGACCCATTAGGACCCGTAGTGGTCGTCGACAGCCGCTGACTGCCGCCACCCGCAGCGCCCGTGGTGGCGTCGACCGGCGCCGACGCTGTGACCCTACTGTTACCGTGGCCGCGGGCCGCCCACTCCTCGCGGATGGCGGTCTGGGCGCCCTCGGGGAGGGTGTCCAGCATCTCGGCCACACGCTTCTCACGGCGGATCTCACCCCGGCGCTCGGGGCCGCCCGGGGTGGGCTGCATCTGTGGCGGGACACCCGTGACCTCGTCGGCTCCCGGGGACCCGTCGTTGTGGCCGGCGTCCGCCTGTGCCTGCTCCTCGCGCATCTGCGCGTCGTCCTTCTCCTCGGACATCCCGATCGGTCCCAGCCTGGAACCGCGCAGGAACTGGCGGACCGAGGGCTCCTCGCTCGTGAGCAGCACCTCGCGGGGACCGAACATCACGAGCTTCTTGCGGTAGAGCATGCCCAGGTTGTCCGGGACGGTCCGGGCGAGGTTGATGTTGTGCGTCACGATGAGGATGGTGGCGTCGATCTGGGCGTTGATGTCGATGAGCAGCTGAGCCAGGTAGGTGGTGCGGACCGGGTCGAGGCCCGAGTCGGGCTCGTCGACGAGGATGATCTCCGGGTCCAGCACCAGGGCGCGGGCCAGGCCTGCGCGTTTACGCATACCGCCGGAGATCTCGCCGGGCAGTTTGCCCTCCGCCCCGGTGAGTCCGGTGAGCTCGAGCTTCTCCATGACGATGTCACGGATCTCACTCTCCGACTTCTTCGTGTGCTCCCGCAGCGGGAACGCGACGTTGTCGTAGAGGTCCATGGACCCGAACAGTGCACCGTCCTGGAACAGGACGCCGAACAGCTTGCGGATCTCGTAGAGCTCCTTGGCTGTGCACTGCAGGATGTCAGTGCCGTCGATGATGATCTTGCCGCGCTCCGGGCGCAGCAGCCCGATCAGGGACTTGAGGAACACCGACTTACCGGTACCCGACGGACCGAGCAGCGCACTGACCTCGCCCTCGGGAAGGGTGAACGAGACGTCCTCCCAGATCTTCTGCGATCCGAAGGACTTGGTCAGTCCCTCGACAGATATCTCGATACCCACGTCACCACTCCTCACTGCAGCCATCATCTGTGGCCACGGTCACTGTAAACTACCGCTTGGAGCGCGTGCTTCGTTACATACCGATAAGTAATGTATCGCAACGAACCTCGTCGGACCGACCTGCAGAAATGCCTGTGGGGCGGTCCGGCGACATCGCCGGACCGCCCCACAGGAGACGTGGTGCGTCAGATCACTTGAGGGTGACCGTCGCGCCGGCCTCCTCGAGCTTGGTCTTGGCGGCCTCGGCGGCCTCCTTGTCGACCTTCTCGACGATCGCCTTGGGGGCGGACTCGACGAGGTCCTTGGCCTCCTTGAGGCCCAGGCCCGACACGAGCTCGCGCACGACCTTGATGACGCCGATCTTCTTGTCGCCGGCCGACTCGAGGACGACATCGAACTCGTCCTGCTCGGCGGCGGCCTCGCCACCGGCAGCCGGGGCGCCGGCAGCGGCGACGGCGACCGGAGCGGCCGCGGTGACCTCGAAGGTGTCCTCGAAGAGCTTCACGAACTCGGAGAGCTCCAGAAGAGTCATCTCCTTGAAGGCCTCGAGCAGCTCGTCGTTGCTGAGCTTCGCCATGGTGGCGTCCTTTCTGTTGGTCCCGGTGCCGTCAGACGGCCCGGAAGCATGTGGGGTTATCAGTTCTTCTTGTCCTCGAGCGCCGCGAACAGACGTGCCAGCTGCGAAGCGGGCGCGTTGAACAGGCCGGCGGCCTTGGTCTGGTTACCCTTGAGGGCACCGGCCATCTTCGCGAGCAGGACCTCGCGGGACTCGAGATCGGCGATCTTGTCGAGTTCGGTGGCGGACAGCGATGAGCCGTCCATGACACCGCCCTTGATGACGAGCGCCTTGTTGTCCTTGGCGAAGTTCTTGAGCGCCTTGGCGGCGTCCACGACCTCACCGGTGACGAACGCGATGGCGGTGGGACCGGACAGGAGGTCATCGAGACCCTCGACTCCGGCTTCCTCAGCCGCACGCTTGACCAGGGTGTTCTTGGCCACGGTGTACGTGGCCGCGTCACCCAGCGTCTTGCGCAGTTCGGTGACCTGCGGGACGGAGAGTCCGCGGTACTCGGTGACCACGGCGGTCGTGGAGTTCTGGAAGTGCTGCTTGATCTCCTCGACGGCCTGGACCTTTGCGGGCTTTGCCATGTTTCGCCTCCTTTCTGCATCATCTCGCCCGAGAAAACACGAACGCCCCGTGCGCAGGTGGCACGGGGCGTGGAGGAGCTGGCACGGGCCCCTGGGGACCCACGGCACATCCGACGCTGACCGGTGTTCTCCTGCGCGGGCCGTCCGGGCGCTCCCGGACCCTTCGACCACCCCCGGCGGGAGCGGCGACCTGCGGTCTTCGGTGAAACTTGATCAGGTGCCCGAGAGCAGAGCTCCCAGGCGTTCAAACTTCCCCATCAGGGTATAGGCGGCGGGTCGCCGCCGCCAAATCGGCGGGCCACCGGGGAATGGCGGGTCGGGCGTGTTTCTGACACTGTTGTGCCGTGCCCCCCGCCTCGTCCCGCGTCGCCGTCATCTACAACCCCATCAAGGCCGGAGTCGATGAGGTTCGTCGCCGCACGGCCGAGAGGGCCGCTCTGCACGGCTGGACCGATCCGGTGTTCTACGAGACGACCGAGGAGGATCCGGGCGTGGGTCAGGCCGAGGAGGCCGCCGCGAGCGGTGTCGGCCTGGTGCTCGCCTGCGGCGGCGACGGCACCGTGCGTTCGGTCGCCCAGGGCCTGGTCGGCACCGGCATCCCCATGGGCGTGGTCCCGCTCGGCACCGGCAACCTGCTCGCCCGGAATCTGGACATCCCGTTGGATGACGTGGACCGCGCCGTCCGCGTGGCCATGAGCGGCCGGAGCCGGGGGGTCGACCTCGGCCTGGTCCGCTACACCGACGGCGACGGGCACACCCACGACGACGTCTTCCTCGTCATGCTCGGCGCCGGCATGGACGCGGACATGATCGCCGGCACCCACGACGGCCTCAAGGCCAGGGTGGGATGGCTCGCCTACGTGGGCGCCTTCGCCAACACACTGCTCCGCGGCCACCGGATCAAGGTGGAGTACTCGCTCGACGACGGACCGGAGATCCACACCCGGGCGCGGACCCTGCTGGTGGCCAACTGCGGGATGCTCCAGGCCGGGATGATCCTGCTGCCCGACGCCGTGATCGACGACGGTCTCCTCGATGTGTTGGCGTTGCGGGCCAAGGGCGCCCTCGGTTGGGTCCAGGCCGGCGCGGTGCTGGTCCACCACACCTTCCAGCATCAGCTCACCCCGGCACTACGGAGGGGCTCCTCCCACGTCGAGGGCAAGGAGAAGCACCAGACCCGCCCACTGGACTTCCGTCAGGGTGAGGGGGTCTCGGCCCGGATCCTGGAGAAGCCCGCGTCGTTCCAGATCGACGGCGAGGAGTGCGGCACCGTCACCGAGTTCTCGGCGTGGATCAAGCGTCGGGGACTCACGGTGCGTGTCGCACACTGACCCTGCAGGAGTGTTCTCCCCGGGGTCGCGCCGCTCCGGTGGCGTCGCCGCCCAGGGAACGGGTGGTCGCGCTGCCCGGTCTGGGTAGCGTGTGGGTCGAGGAGACCGCCCGCCCGGGGTTCGGGGCGAGCGGGTCACACGGTGGGTGCGAACAGCTCGCACGGCGGACTGGCGGGGGCGGGTCATGGAGATCTTCGACGGACAGCGGACGGACCGGCTGACTCACGACCCGGCGGCCACGCCGCCGGGCGGCGCCCCCGACG
>NZ_JAALEE010000547.1:0-538 GCF_014145265.1 Dietzia sp. CW19
GACCTGCACAACTGCGACCTGCTAGTTCTCGATGACTTCCTGACCACGCCGGTGGCTCCGCACACAGCGGCGGAGCTGCTCAACATCCTTGCCGCTCGGGAAGGGCGGGGCTCGACTCTGGTGACCTCGCAGTTCGATCCGCCAGATTGGTACAAGTCGCTCCAAGACGCGGTCATCGCCGAGTCGATCCTCAACCGGATCGTCGCCGGCGCCGAGATCATCGCCCTCGACGGCCCGAACATGAGACGACACCTCGCCACGGCAACGCCATAGCGGCCCAGCGGTCGGACGGGTGAACTCCGCTATCCGATACCCGTCCGACCGCTACCCGATCATCAGAACCGCGCTTTCCGAAGGGCGTCCCAAACAAGCCAGGCGCACATCTTGTAGAGCGGGTTGGTCTCGGACGGGTCGTTCCTGCAGGAGTCGATGTACTCGTATCGGCTCACGGTCGCTGCTCCCGCGCGAAGTAAGCCGCTGCTTTTTTCAGGAACGCCGTCTCAGCGCGAAGCTCGGAGTTCTCCCGCTCCAGCTCCTT
>NZ_JAALEE010000547.1:548-3604 GCF_014145265.1 Dietzia sp. CW19
TCTTTCCGAAAGGCGTCCCAAACAGACATCACCACCGAAGCCGAAGCGGTATCCACTTCTTGATTTCACCGCTTATGCTGGCGGCGACGCAGGGGCCGAACAACGTTCACTCACGCGTTGCCCCAGATCCACGCTGGTTGTCCCCGCTTCGAAAGTGCAAAAAATGCCTATGGCCAGTACTGAGGATAACCGCCTCGAGTACAGTGGCGTCCTTGATCGAATTCGTTCGATCTTGCCGTCACTCATTCCCAGTGAACAGCGGGTCGCCACTGAAGTCGTTGAAAATCCCGAAAACGTTCTAGATTTGCCCGCCGCGGCGATGGCCGCCCGCACGGGCACCTCGGCTGCCACCGTGAGCCGGGCATCTAAGAACTTAGGCTTCAGCGGCTACCAGCATCTGCGGATGCTCATCGCACGGGAGTTGGGCGCCCGTAGTTCCGGTGGCTCCGTGGCAGATGAGCCCGGTGACCGCGGAATCGTCCGCTCCTCGTTCAGCAAAGCCGCTGACGCACTCTCCATCGCCGTAGATTCGATCGACTTCGAGGCATTCAACCGGGCCGCCGACCTCATCGCCGGAGCAGGCCGGGTGCTCATCGTGGCAAACGGCGGCTCGGCGCCGCTTGCGCACGCGGTCACCATTCAGTTCCTGGCATCGGAACGTGTAGCCGAGGCGCCCGCCGATGCTGTGACTCTCAACTTCGTTTGGCGGGATTTCGCAGCATCGCTTGGCGGCTCAGGTGAAGCCGGTGGCGAGGGTGGAGCGGCGGAGTCAGTGTCCGTCGCCGAGGTGGCCGGAGAGTTTGTCCAGACGATCGAGGCTCGATCCGTCAAGGCCGATGATCTCGACGGTCTTGCCCTTGGCGGCGTACTTGTGGGTGATCGCGTCCAGGGTGGCCACGGTGGAGGCGTCCCAGATATCGGCCTCGGTCAGGTCGATGACCACGTGCTGGGGGTCGCCGGTGTAGTCGAACTGGTAGACCAGATCGTTGCTCGAGGCCCAGAAAAGCTCGCCACGCACTCGGTAGGTGCGGATGTCGATGGTGCCGTCGTGATTGACGTCGAGTTCAGAGACCTTCTCCAGGCTCGTCATGTGGGCCACGCGGCGGGCGAACATGACCATCGCGGTGAGCACGCCGAGGATGACGCCGATGGCCAGGTTGTGGGTGATCACAGTCGCGGCGACGGTGACCGCCATGACGATCGTCTCCGGGAGCGGCATCAGGCGCAGGGTGCGTGGGTGGATGGAGTGCCAGTCCATGGTGGCCACCGAGACCATGATCATCACCGCGACCAGGGCAGCCATGGGGATCAGGCCGACGATGTCGCCCAACGCTACGACGAGGATGAGTAGGAAGATCCCAGCCAGCAGGGTGGACAGGCGGGTGCGGGCGCCGGACTGCTTGACGTTGATCATGGTCTGGCCGATCATCGCGCAGCCGCCCATGCCGCCGAAGAAGGCGGTGACGATGTTGGCCACGCCCTGGCCCCATCCCTCACGGGTCTTGTCGGAGCGGACCTCGGTGATGTCATCGACGAGTTTGGCGGTCATCATCGACTCCATGAGCCCGACCAGCGCCATCGCCAGGGCATAGGGGGCGATGATTTGCAGCGTCTCCAACGTCCACGGCACGTCGGGGATGAATAGCGACGGCAGCGAGGAGGGCAGCTCGCCCTGATCGCTGACGTTGGGCATGGTCCAGCCGAAGAGCACGACCACGGCGGTGATCGCCACGATCGCCACCAGCGGGGCCGGCACCGCGGCCGAAAGTTTGGGGAAGAACACCATGATGAGCACGCCAGCGGCGACCATCGGGTACACCAACCACGGCACACCCAGCAGGTGCGGGATCTGCGCGGTGAAGATCAGGATGGCCAGGGCGTTGACGAACCCGACCATCACCGACCGGGGGATGAAGCGCATGAGCTTGCCCACCCCGATCACGCTCAACACGACCTGGAAGATGCCGGCCAGCAGCACGGTGGCGATGAAGTAGTCCAACCCGTACTCGCGCGCCACGGGGGCGATGACCAGGGCGATTGCGCCGGTCGCTGCGGAGATCATCGCGGGCCGTCCGCCGGTGAAGGCGATCGTCACGGCCATGGTGAAGGAGGCGAACAGCCCGACCCTCGGGTCCACTCCGGCGAGGATCGAGAACGAGATCGCCTCGGGGATGAGCGCGAGCGCGACGACCAGACCGGCCAAGACCTCGGTGCGCAGTCGGCGGGGGGAAGAGAAGGCGTACTTGAACGACGCGAGGACGCCGACGGGTGCGAGATCGTCATCCGAGCTGGCCGGGGGCGGGGACGAGGCCCCGGATGCGTGGGTGGGAGCTGTCACGGGGGTTTTCCTAACCGTGGAGGGAACATGACACACTCTCCCGTAACGGGAGGTTTGAAACCTACCGTAACGTCAGGTTTGGGTAGCGTTGAATTTGGGACCGACACCGTGACCTATTTCACGAGGAGTGTGATGCGGGAAGAGTCCGCACGAATGGTCGGTGAGGTCGCTGACTTCACCGGCCTGTCGATCCGCACGCTGCGCCACTACGACGACATCGGCCTAGTGGTGCCCTCCGGCCACACCGCCGGCGGATTCCGGCTCTACACCGACGCCGACATCGACCGACTGCTCCTCGTCCGGCGAATGAAACCTTTGGGCTTCTCGCTGGAACGCATGAAGCAGTTCCTCGAAGCCACCGACATCCTTACGGCGGCCCAACGCTCAGAATCGCCGGGGCTCGATGACTGGCACGCCGCCAGAATGACCGTCGAAGAGATCCGCGCCGAAGCTGAAGCGCGCTACCTCGAACTGCAGACCCAACTCGAGTACAGCGCCGAGTTCTTGCAACTATTCCGCCAGAGGTTTGACTAAGCAGGCTGATCCATAAACGACCGTTTTTGCTACAAGTGAACTCGAGCTCGCCGGATTTGGATACGCCGAGGTGGGCGGAAGCCAATTTTGTAGCGGAACCCAGTCTCAAAATCTATGTTTCTGATCTGCCCAGCAGCGACGAGTATTGCTACATTTGTCGGTATGGGCCACGCTTTCGGGTACG
>NZ_JAALEE010000547.1:3705-4236 GCF_014145265.1 Dietzia sp. CW19
CCCGGGGCCTTGGCCTCGCGCCCGGAGTTGGGAAAGCTTCTCGATCAACTTCGCCCGGGCGACACGCTCGTGGTCTGGCGACTGGATCGGCTGGGCCGATCGATTCGGCATCTGATCGATCAGCTGACCGAGTTGCAAGAGCGCGGAATCGAGTTTCGCTCCCTGCAGGAAAACATCGACACCGGGTCCTCGGGCGGGCGGCTGGTGTTTTACATCTTCGCCTCACTGGCGGAGTTCGAACGAGACCTCATCTCCGAACGCACCCACGCCGGCCTTGAAGTGACCTGCCGCGTCGATTTCGGACAGCGGAGTTGATGGTTTCTCTACGCTGCCGTTGCCGGCTGGAGGTCAGCGTAGTGCACCTCGTTCGGGCGCTTGTAGCCGAGCGCTGAATGGCGCCGTCGGGTGTTGTAGAACCCCTCGATGTAGCTGATGACGTCGCGCCTGGCCTGCCGCTTCGTGGCGTAGGCGGTTCGGTGGACACGCTCGTTCTTCAGCGCCGAGAAGAACGACTCGGCCATCGCGTTATCC
>NZ_JAALEE010000547.1:4246-5183 GCF_014145265.1 Dietzia sp. CW19
CCGCCCGAGCCCGTGGCCGTAGAGGTGGGCGTCCGCCGTTGTTGTCCGGGGACAAACTGCGCACCGCCCGCAAGCTCTACGAGCAACAAGACATGACCGTCGCCCAAATCGGCGAGGTCCTGGGGGTCAGCCGCACCACCGTCTACCGAGCGCTGCAACGCGGGGCCGATAAGCCCCCGGCTCCGCGCCGACAGAAGTCGACGACGGCGTAGCAATGAGCGGGGGCAGTGAACCTCAAGGTTCGATCGGCGCCCCCACTGGTGCGAAGACTGCCGCGGCCCGATGGCAGGTCCTACGCCAACACGTGGAGAGCGGGGTCCCGCTGACCCAGTTGGCCGCAGCCGAAAAGGTCGGGGAACGCACTTTGCAACGCTGGCTCGCCGCGTATAGAAAGGGCGGGATCGCCGCGCTGGCTCCGGCAACGCCACCCAAGCGTGGGCGGCGCACCCACCCAGACCTTGTGGCCTACATCGAAGGCCTGGCGCTGAGTACGCCTCGGCCGTCCACCGCGGCGATCTTCCGCAAGGCCGCCACGACCGCCACCCGCCGCGGATGGCCGATGGTCTCCGCGAGCACCGTGCGGTCCATCGTGACCGGTCTGGATCCCGGCATGGTGACCTTGGCTCACCAGGGCGCAGCGGCCTACCGGGACACCTACGAGTTGGTGTGGCGCCATCGAGCCGAGCGGGCCAATGCCACCTGGCAGGCCGACCACACCGAACTCGACATCCTCATCCTCGACGCCAACGGGCGGCCCGCCCGGCCGTGGTTGACCGTCATCCTCGACGACTACTCCCGGGCGGTGTGCGGCTACATGGTCTTCCTCGGTGCACCCTCGGCGATGAACACCGCGCTGGCGTTGCGGCACGCGATCTGGCCGAAGAACGATCCGAACTGGCCGATGTGCGGCCTGCCCGATGTGCTCTACGTCGATCAC
>NZ_JAALEE010000057.1:0-4963 GCF_014145265.1 Dietzia sp. CW19
CAGGGCGGCCGGGGACAGCCTCAGGTCGCCGTCGGGGCGCCTGCTCAGGTACCCCGACTCGCGCATCGACTGCTCGAGCCGCGCCAGCGTGCGCAGGGAGACGGCGGCCTCGCCACCGAGGTGACGGGCCACGGCCTCGAGGTCCAGTTCGGACAGGGGCGAGCCCTCACCGCCCCGCGCCAGCTGCTCGGCGAGACGGTCCAGGTCGCCGAGTTCGGCCATGGCCGCCGCGCCCTCGGAGAATCCCAGCCCCTCCTCGCCGGAGAAGTCCGCGGAGCCGTCCCAGTCCTCGCCGGGCCGGAGCGACTGGAGCAGGCCGTCGAGGCGCCCGAGCTGCTCCATGAGTTCCGGCGAGCCGAACGCCTGCTGCGAGAGCGCCATCAGCTCCTCCCGCTGCTCCGGCGTCATCGACCGCATCATGCGTTGCGCGGCCGCCGCGCGCCTGGCCAGGACGTCGATGAGCTCGTCGATGTCGGCGGGTTGCTCCGGGAAGGAGTCGGAGTGCTTGTCCATGAAGCGCTCGAAGTCCTCGGGGGTGTCCTGCCCGCGAGCGTGCTTGTCGAGCAACTCGGTGAGGTCGGCGAGCATCTCCGACACCGCCGCCCGGTCGTCGTCGGTCGCGTTCTCCAGGGCCTGTTTCATGCCGGCGAACCGCGACTCGAGCGCCTCCGCCCCGAGGAGGTCCTGGATCCGGCGGTAGGCCTCGCGGGCATCGGTGGAGGCCCAGTCGTAGTCGGCCAGCTCCCCGACCGCCGCGGCCGGGGAGTCCGGGAGGTTCTCGATCGTCATCTCGCGCAGGGTGCGATCCATCGGGTCCATCTGCGTGTCCCGGGCGAGCTGCCCGCGCTCGGCCAGCAGGGCCTTGTCCAGGAGCTCGGACACCTCCTCCAGGGTCCCGCCCAGGTGGCCTCGCTCGAGTAGTTCACGGCGACGGCGCTGCACCCTGCCGGCCAGGTCGTCGAGACCGGTCTGGCCTCGTCCTCCCCGACGCAGGAACTCGCGCATCGACTGCTCGGGCGAGTATCCGGACATCACCCCGTCGGACACCGCGTCGAGCGCCTCGGACAAATCGAGAGGGGGCGCGAGCGGGTCGGGGCCGCCGACGTAGCGGCCGTACCGCGCGCGGGGTTCATCTCGCGACATCGCGTACCTCCTGCTCCGGCGGCGTCCCGGCCCTCACCGTCGACCTCATCGGCCGGTCGGCGGGTACGGCCACCGCGGGGTGTCAGCCGTAGACGGCGGCGCCGTCCCCGGTCTCCTTGGACAGACGCCGCGAGAGGTAGAGCCCCTCCAGCGCGAACTCGATCGCCCCGGCCCGCTGCCCCACCGTCGTGGCGCCCGCGCGTTCGGCGATCTGGTCGTACAGGCCCGGCTCGGAGAGCTCGGGCAGGGCCTCGAGGAACTCCGCCGCGGTCACGCTGGCGCCGGTCGTCAGGGTCACCGAGCCGTCGAACGCCTCCACGAGCGGGGCCAGGTCGAGACCGCGGAACATCTCGCGCACCACGTCGACGGTGGCACTGCGCAGGAGGTAGCGGAGGATCTCCGGCTCGCGGCCCTCCTCCCCCGGCTCGAACTCGATCTTCCCGCGGAGCACGTCCACGGCGGCGTCGACGTCGACCAGCCTCGCCACCGCCTCGCCGGGGTCGTCGGTCCCGCGGACGGCGGCGCGACGCCTGGCCGCCGCCGCGACGGTCTCGGCGCCGGCTATCGCGAAGCGCGCGGACACGCCGGAGGCCTGGTTGACCGAGTCCGACGTCCGCAGTTCGCGGGTGAACCGGGCGAGCAGCTCCATCAGGGCGTCCGGGACCTCCGCCGTGAGGTCCGCCTCCTGCCGCACGACCTCGATCTCGTCGGACAGGTCCAACGGGTAGTGCGTGCGGATCTCGGCGCCGAAACGATCCTTGAGCGGGGTGATGATCCGGCCGCGGTTGGTGTAGTCCTCCGGGTTGGCCGAGGCCACCACCAGCACGTCGAGGGGCAACCGGAGCACGTAACCCCGGATCTGGACGTCCCGCTCCTCCATGACGTTGAGCAGGGCCACCTGGATGCGCTCCGCCAGGTCGGGGAGCTCGTTGAGCGCCACGATGCCGCGGTTGGCGCGGGGCACCAGTCCGTAGTGGATGGTCTCCGGGTCGCCCAGGCGCCGTCCCTCGGCCACCCGCATGGGGTCGACGTCGCCGATCATGTCCGCCACGGAGGTGTCCGGGGTGGAGAGCTTCTCGACGTACCGCTCGGTCCGGTGTCGCCAGCCGATGGGCAGGGCGTCCCCCTCCCTGGTGACCCGGTCCCGCGTCTCCGTGGTGATCGGCGCGAGCGGGTCCTCCCCGAGCTCGGATCCCTCGACGACGGGCGACCACTCGTCGAGCAGTCCCACCAGGGTGCGCAGCAGGCGGGTCTTGCCCTGTCCGCGCTCGCCCAGCAGGACGATGTCGTGGCCCGCGATGATCGCCCGCTCCAGTTGCGGGATGACCGTGGAGTCGAATCCGTGCATCCCCGGCCAGGGATCGCGGCCCGCGGCCAGGCCCGCCAGGAGGTTCTCGCGCATCTCCTCGCGCAGGCTGCGGCTGGTGTACCCCGCGGCGCGCAGTTCGCCGAGGGTCTGGACGTCCGGCTTCTCGCTCACAGCGCCCACGGTAGTCCCGATGCGGCTCCCGTGCTCCCGGCGCTGGCCCGGCACCCCGCCCGGGCCCGGGATCAGTCCTCGATGCGCACCCGGTGGTCGCTGGCGATCGAGACCCGGTTGAAGGCGTTGATCAACACGATCGACCACTCGAGCGCGGAGAGCTGGTCCTCGTCGAAGTGCTCGGCGGCGGCGGCCGTGGCCGCCCCGCGCTCGTCGACGCTGTCCAGGCGCGTGAGCGTCTCCGCCAGACGGAGAGCGGCCCGTTCGGGATCGCCGAACTCGTCGATGTCCCGCCACGCCGGGAGCAGGTCCAGTCGCTCCTGCGAGACCCCTGCCTTCCGGGCGGCCGGCACGTGCGTGGCCAGGCAGGCCGCGCAGCCGTTGAGCTGGGAGACACGGATGTTGACCAGCTCGAGCAGCGACTCCTCCAGCCCGGCACCGGTGGACGCCTCCCGGGAGGCGACCGCCGTGCGGACGAGCTGCTTGTAGACCTCACGCTGGGCACGGTCCAGCTGCGGGACACCCACGATCAGACCTCCTCCCCGGCCCGCGCCCGCGCGGCCGGGTTCGCCCTCGGCGTGAGCACGCTGCCGGGCAGGGTGGGCGCGGGGAGGCGGGTGAGCCCGTCGGGGTTCCTCCCGATGTAGCCGTCGACCCGGCCGAAGCGGTCCGACCCGTCCTCCCACTCCTGCCGGTAGCGCACGATCTCGTCGTGGCCGCGACCGATGAAGTTCCACCACATCACGATCTCCTCACCGAACGGCGTACCGCCGATGAGGATCATCCGCGCCGGGGTGGATCCGGTGTTGTGGATGGTCAGGGTGGTCTCGCCGACACCGGTGTAGCCCAGCTGGGCGGGTGCGACGGTCACGCCCTCGAGCGTGATGTCGCCGGCGTCCACCAGGAGTCCGTGCTCGAACCCCGGGTCCACGTCGAGGGTGAGCCGGGCGCCGGGATCCAGGCGGAGCTCCGCGCCGAGCAGGGGGGTGAACGTGGTGACCGACGACGACGAGCCCAGCAGCGACCCGATGAAGACCAGGGCGGATCCGCCCTCGTACTCCACCGCCTCGGGGACATGGTGCTCGAACCGTCGGCCGGTGCTCTCACGGTCCCGCTCGGGGAGCGCCGTCCACAGTTGCACCCCGTGCAGCACACCCGTGTCCTGGGTGGAGACCTCGGTGTGGCAGATGCCCGCCCCGGAGGTCATGAGGTTGACCTCGCCGGGCCGGACCACCGCGTGGTTATCACCGGAGTCGTGGTGGGTCACGTTGCCCTCGAAGAGCCAGCTGACGGTCTGGAGTCCGGTGTGCGGATGCGAGGGCACGTCCATGCCGCCGGTGGCCGAGACGTCGTCGGGCCCGTAGTGGTCGACGAAGCACCAGGCGCCGATCAGGGAGCGCTGTCGCTGCGGGAGCGTCCGCCTGACCGTCATCGCCCGCGGCCCGCCGAGCGGGACGTCACGGGAGGTGATGATCTCCACCGCGGCGCCCCCGGGTTCGGGTCCACCGGGCGATCCGCCCGCCTCGCACTCGATCTCCTCCGGACGGGCGTCGAGGTTGCTCACGGCCGCACCTCCGCGTCGGCGGCGCTGAGGGTGTCCGCCGCCTCGCGCCGCAGTTCGAGCCGCTTGGCGTTGATCCTGCCGCCCAGTGCCAGCGTGAGCGCCCTGTCCACCACCGGGACGGGGAGGTGGTCCAGGAGTCTGCGGCCGAGGTCCCACTTCACGGCGTAGCGGTGACGGGGCCGGGCGGTGGTCCCGGCGGTCCAGACGGCCTCCGCCAGGACCCGGGGATCGGTGGCCTTGTCGTCCTCCCCCGCCGCCATCTCCCCCATCACGGCGGCCATGGCGGCGAAGGGCGAGCCCGGGAGCGTCGACTCCTGGAAGCGCCGCCGGATCGAGGCGGTCATCCCCGTGCGGAACGGGCCCGGTTGGATGAGCACCACGTCGAGGCCGAGGAACATGAGCTCGCGCCGCAGGGAGTCCCCGTAGGCCTCGACGGCGTGCTTGCTCATGGCGTAGGCGCCGTTCATCGGCATCCCGTGCTGGGGGCCGGTCTCCGAGCTGATGAGGACCACCCGTCCGCTACTCGCGCGGAGCAGGTCGAACATCGCGTGCACGGTGCGGACGGTCCCCATGACGTTCACGTCGAGCACCTGCTGGACCCGCTCGGGGTCGGTCTCGGCGAGCGGCCCGATCCCCAGGATCCCGGCGAAGGTGACCACCGCGTCCAGGCGGCCGTGGTCCGCGCGGACCCGATCGGCGAGCGCCCGGAGCGACACGGAGTCGGTCACGTCGACCGCCACGGGCGTGATCCCCGCGCCGCCCGGGGGTGCGCTGAG
>NZ_JAALEE010000548.1:0-1997 GCF_014145265.1 Dietzia sp. CW19
CGCGGTCCCGGCGCCGGCGATGGCGGCTCCGGCCGCGAGCAGTCCTGCGGTGGCGACACGGCGCCCGGTCGAGCTGGCCTTGATGCTGTGGGCTCCCACGAGAGTGATTTCCTCTTTCTTCCTGGACACCGACCGGGTTAGCTGACGGGTTCGGACACGGAAGTCTGTCCTACGCCCGGACCTCTCGGCCCTCGGGCGATTCACCCCAGTGGAACGTGGTTCCCCGGTGCACCGTGGTGGTGCTTTGGTGGTGACCCCGGCCCCCCACCGGCGGGCGGGTGATGACTTCCGAGGTCTCGAAAAGGTTACGAAACCATCTCGTCGAAGTCCAGTCCATCCGCTAGGCGGCCGTTTCCGACGCCATGATCTCGACGCTCGAGACCATTCCGAGCTCCATGAGCACTTCGATCGCCGAGCGCACCTCCGGCTCCAGGACGTACCCGCACGACTCCTCGGAAAGCGCGTCCACCTGGGGTTCTCCGGACAAGAGCACCGAGACGACGCAGTCCTCGCACCGGCGCGGGCGGGCCGGACACCGTGAGCAGTCCATCGAGAACATGATCTACGTCACACTCCGTCCTGGGCGTGTTGCCCATTCGTTACCGGGCCGCGTTCTACGGCTCGATGCCGACCGTATCGGCGGGGTACGACATCCCTCTCCGCGGCGGCGGGCCGCACGTCCGTCCGTCACACCCTGTCGGACCGGGTCGCTACCGTCTGCGCCATGCCCACTCCCCTGACGCGCGAGCCGGTCCGCACGCCCGGGACCCAGGGGGTCCAGGCGGCGTTCGACGAACTCGAGCCGATGCTCTCCGAGGTGACGTTCGTCGTCGTCGACCTGGAGACCACCGGCACCCGACCGGGGACGGACGAGATCACCGAGATCGGCGCGGTCCGCGTCCGGGGCGGCGAGGTCCGGGCGGAGCTGTCCACGTTCGTCGCCATCGACGGTGCCCTGCCCGGGCACATCAGTCGGCTCACCGGCATCGACCCCGGCGACCTCGTCGGGGCGCCCACCCTCGGAGAGGTGATGTCGACGTTCCTGGAGTTCTCCCGCGGCGCCGTCCTGGTCGCCCACAACGCCCGGTTCGACCTCGGATTCCTCCGGGCGGCCGCCGTCTCCACCGACCATCAGTGGCCGGATCCCCCGTCGATCTGCACGCTCGCCCTGGCACGTCGGATTCTCCACCGGGGCGAGACCCGCGGACACCGTCTCGGTGAACTCGCCGCCCATCTGGGATCCACCGTCGAGCCCAACCACCGGGCGCTCCAGGACGCCCGCGCCACCGTCGACGTCCTCCACGCCCTGATCTCCAGGGTCGGGGACTGCGGGGTGGCCACCCTCACCGAGCTCCGGTCGTACGACGGCCGCCTCGCCCCCGAGGTGCGGCGCCGCGCCGCGCTGACCGAAGCGCTCACCACCGGCCCCGGCGTCTACCTCTTCCGTGACGGGTCGGGGGGCGCCCTGTACGTGGGTTCATCCGTGTCGGTGCGGCGGAGGGCCCGGTCCTACTATTCCGGAGCCGACTCGCGCAGCAGGATGCGCACGATGGTCGGGCTGGCCGCGAGTGTCGAGTCGGTGCCCTGTGCGCACCTCCTGGAGGCGTGGACCGTCGAGGAGCGGCTCATCGACTCCCTGCAACCGCCGTACAACCGGCGCTCGCGGAGTCCCCGTCGCGGGTGGTGGCTCTCCCCACCCTCCGGGCGCGCGATCCGTGGACAGGTCACCCGCACACCGGAGCACCCGTCCGCCGTCGGCCCGTTCCGGAGATCCGAGGACGCCAGATCGGCCTGGCAGGACGTCGTCGAGGCCCTCGGTTCCCCGCCCGACGCGGAGGACTGGGAGGCGCTGGTCGCCGGCCGGAGCTCCGCGACCGTCAGGGCGATGGTCGACCAGATCGACGCGATCGCGGCGGGCGGAGCGTTCGAGCGCGCGGCCCGGTTGCGCGATCGCACGGCGACGCTCGTCCGGATCCTCACCCGGCAACAGGAGCTCG
>NZ_JAALEE010000549.1:0-1025 GCF_014145265.1 Dietzia sp. CW19
CTAGGAGCGTGGGTCAGTAACACGCCAGTTCAGGTCCGCTGATGGGGCGGGTTCGGCGGGATAATTGTCGTCATGGGCGAGGAAGGGTTGTTCGCCGCCGAGGAGTTCCGCGTCGTGCGGGCTGACCGGCAGGGCGAGGTCGAGCCGGTGGGCGCAGGCAAGACATTTCGGGCGTTCGACCCGGGCCAGGGGTTGTTGCTGCCGCCGTCGCTGGATGACTGGCTTCCGGCCGATCATCTGGCACGGTTCGTGGCGGATCTGGTCGATGAGCACCTGGATTTATCGCGGATCTACGTCTCCTACCAGGAGGGGCGCGGGGCCCCGCCGTACGATCCGCGGTTGATGGTGCGGTTGCTGATCTTCGGCTACACCACGGGGGTGCGCTCCTCCCGCGGGATCGAGAAGGCCTGCACCGACATCGTCGCTTTCCGGTGGTTGGCGGCCGGGGCGGCCCCGGACTACCGCGCGATCGCCAGGTTTCGCAAGAGGCACCTGGCCGCGCTGGGCAACCTGTTCTTGCAGGCGTTGGCGTTGTGCCAGGCCGCCGGGATGGTCACGCTTGGACAGGTCGCGCTGGATGGGACGAAGCTGCGGGCGAACGCCTCCAAACGCAAGGCCATGTCGTACGCGCGGCTGACGGACAAGGAGAAGGTACTGGCCCAGGAGGTCTCCGATCTGCTGGCCGCCGCCGAGGCCATCGACAAGGCCGAGGACGCCAAGTTCGGCAAGAACCGGCGCGGGGACGAGCTGCCCGATGAGCTGGCCCGCCGAGAGTCTCGCCTGGTCAAGCTGCGCCAGGCCAAAGCTGCTCTGGAAGCCGACGCCGCCGCCGATGCGGCGGAGAAGGCTGAGGCTAAGGCCCGCGGTAAGGGCGAAGACGAAGACACCGTCGCGCAGAAGGCCGCTGAGGCCGCCGAGCGCGCCACGCCCAGGCCGAAGGCCCAGCGCAACTTCACCGACCCGGAGTCGAAGATCATGCTCACCGGGGACGGGTCGTTCGCTCAGTGCTACAACGGCCAGGCCGT
>NZ_JAALEE010000058.1:0-1297 GCF_014145265.1 Dietzia sp. CW19
CGGCGGCCGAGTTGGCGCGGCTCCCGGGGAATCGACGGATGTCCACCAGGAGTTCGACCCCGGCGCCGGTGAGCAACCCACCGAGCTCGTCGCGCGCGAGCCGACCGTGCCCCACGGTGAGGAGCATCAGTCCCTCGCGTGACCGGTCCCGGCGGCCTCCGCTGTGGTGGGGGCGGGCCCCGACTCGTCCCGTCGTCGGGGGACGACGTGGGCCACGGCCACCACCACCGCGCCGACGACCAGGCCGAACAGCAGCGAGCACACCGTGTTGACCAGCCACCCGAGCACGCTCCCGACGCCTGCCACCGCCGCGGCCGGCTCCTCGAGCAGGTGCACCAGGTGGTACGGGGCGGTCGCCCCGAGCTCGTCCAGGCCCACGAGCAGGATGTGTCCGCCGACCCACAGCATCGCGAGCATCCCGACGAACGAGATCACCTCGAGGACCGTCGGCATCGCCCGGACCAGACCGCTGCCGAACCTCTTCACCCCCGGGGAGTCCCTCCCGGCCAGGTGGAGTCCGATGTCGTCCATCTTCACGATCACCGCCACCACGCCGTAGACGAGCGCGGTGATGAACAGCCCCACCACCACCAGGATCGCCGCGCGGGTCCAGAACGGCTCCTCGGCGACCTCGTTGAGCGCGATCATCATGATCTCGGCGCTGAGGATGAAGTCGGTGGTCACCGCCCCGCGGATCATCCGCTTCTCCGCGTCGGGACCCTTCTCGACGACTGGCGTGGCCTCCTCGTGGTGGCCGGTGACGCGTTCCCACACCTTCTCCGCGCCCTCATAACAGAGGTACGCACCACCGAGCATCAGCAGTGGGGTGAGGATCCACGGGACGAACTGGCTGAGCAGGAGCGCGAAGACGATGATGATGGCCTTGTTGCCCAGGGAACCCGTGGCGATCCGACGGATGATGGGCAGTTCGCGCGACGGCTCCACGTCGCGGACGTACTGCGGGGTCACGGCGGTGTCGTCGACCACCACTCCGGCGGCCTTGACGCTCGCGCGTCCGGAGGCGGCCGCGATGTCGTCGGTACTGGCCGCGGCCATCCGGGCGAGGACGGCGATGTCGTCGAGCAGGGCGGCGAGACCACCGGCCATGGGTACCTCACTGTGGTGGGCGGGAGGGGTCCCCGCCGACGGGACGGCCGACCCGTGCCGGGTCGGATCGTCACAGGGTAGCCCCGTTCGGCCCGCCGCGCCCTCGCAGCCGGTCCGGCCTCAGCCCTCCACCGCGTCCAGGACCCACCTGAGTGTCGACACCCCGGTCCGCCCGAGGTGCAGGGCCACG
>NZ_JAALEE010000550.1:0-245 GCF_014145265.1 Dietzia sp. CW19
CGGTGGTAGGTCTCGCGCGCGGCGAGGCCGTGGACCACCTCGTCGATCATGGGGCGGACGAACCGCGCCCGGTGGGCGGAGTCGGAGGCCGCCGCCGCGGCCAGGTTGAGGGCGGAGAACGCCGCGAGGGTCAGCGCGACGCGCACCAGGGTCACGCTGACGGGCACGCCGGCCAACAGGCCACCCAGGTCCTCCGTCGGCCGCAGCGTCCACCGGGTCTCGGTGGCCTCCGGTATGGCTAACCA
>NZ_JAALEE010000550.1:303-1412 GCF_014145265.1 Dietzia sp. CW19
AAGAACAGGAACACCAGGCAGGCGAACAACACGGCCTGGATGAGGGTGGCCAGCACCGGGACCAGCAGGATGTTGATCCGCTCGGACATCCGCAGCTCCCGGCCCGGCGCCCGCGCCTCCAGCTCGTCGTGGAGGTCGTCCCGGGTGGTGATGGCCACCAGCAGGACGGTGAGCAGACCCATGACGCCCACCACGGCGAAGGTCCGCGGCCAGGACAGCGCCACCATCACCTGCCAGATCTCCGCGCTGAAGAACAGGAACAGCACGGCCAACATGAGGACCGGCAGGACCCGGGCCACCATGTGGCCCATGGTGCCGAGCTCGCGCCGGACCCGCCGCGCGGCCCAGCGCACCAGCGAACCCACACCGATGTAGGTACCCACCAGCACCCCCGCCAGGAGGAGCGAGGTGGTGGCCGGGCCGGGGCCGTCATGGGCCTCGAAGGTGAGAGGTGCCGCCACGACGAGGGCGACCGCCGAGACGAGACCGACGACCGAGCCGGACACCCGGTCCAGGCGTCGCACCACGCGGGCCACCAGCCACCCGAGCAAGGGCGCGGCGGCGAACAAGCCGAGCGCCAGCAGGAGCAGCAGGATGATCGGATCTGTGATCCCGATGTCGTCCAGCTCCGGTGAATCCTCACCGACCCGCTCGAGCAGGGCCACCGCGTAATCGTTCGAGCGGTCCAACGCGGAGAGACCCGACGTGGCCACCGCGAGACCGGCGCTGACTCCGGCGGAGCGGATGAGCATCTCGCGAGACCGCGTGGACGGGACGATCATCAGCGGCAGTCCCAGCGACCGCAGGTACTCCTCGTGGACACCCCGGCTGCTGGCCGGGGTCGGATCGGGCGTGGGCACGGGGACATTCTGGCAGTCATCGCGGTCCGCACGGCCGGTACCGCCGACTATCGTCTAGCCATGTCCACCAGTGAGCGAGCGGTGCAGACGCCCGGCGCGGAGCGGTCCGCGCCGACCGCGCCCCCGGTCTACGCCCGCCTGCCGTCCAAGGTGCGGGACGACGACGTGCGGCCGGCGCTGCCCGGCCAGGTCGTCGACACCGTGTTCTTCACCCTGGCCACCCTCGCGGCCGGATGGCTCGGCTGGCGG
>NZ_JAALEE010000550.1:1475-2284 GCF_014145265.1 Dietzia sp. CW19
CGACGTGTGGCGCCACACCTGGTGGCATCTGTTCCTCCTGATCCCGTTCTGGGCACTGGTCGCCTATCTGGTCCTGCCCCGGCTGCAGACGCTGATCACCTCGGTGTACGTGCCGGGATACTTCATCGCGCGGACCCGGACGTCTGACGGGTTGCTGGGGGACCCGGTCAACCTGGCCGTCGACGGCACCGCCCGTCAGATCCACGAGACCATGACGGCCTGCGGGTGGGTGCTGGCCGACGACATCACGGTCCGGTCCTCCTGGGGCATCATCATGTCCTCGGTGCTCCGGCGGTCCTACCCCTCCGCGCCGGTGAGCCCCCTGCGGCTCTTCGGACGCAGGCAGTGTCTGGCCTACCAGCAGGAGGTCGAGGGCAACGCCGCGCAACGGCACCACGTCCGGTTCTGGCGGTGCCCAGACGGGTGGCTGCTGCCCGGCGGCCACCGCGTGCAGTGGCTCGGGGCCGGCACCTACGACCGGGCCGTGGGTTTGTCGCTGTTCACCCTCCAGGTGACGCACAAGATCGACGCGGACATCGACGTGGAGCGCGACTACATCGTGGACTCGATCCGCTACCACGTCCCCGCCGCGGGTGTTCGGGTGCTCGAGAACTTCTCCGCCGGCTACCACTCCCGCAACGGCGGGGGTGACGCGATCCGCACCGACGGTGACCTACCGGTGGTGGACCTGAGGTCCGTACCGGTCCCCGAGGCGTCGGCGGCAGGGCTCCCGGCCGGGGTGGTGCGGGCCGCCCGCGGGTACGACGACCCCCAGGCGGAGGGCGGGCTGGCGTCGGGGGACGCCGACC
>NZ_JAALEE010000551.1:0-1323 GCF_014145265.1 Dietzia sp. CW19
GCCCCGGTGACGGGGCGGCGGGCACACCTGGTGGGACCCGGTCCGCGAGTCTGGTCGGCCGACGCTCGGCGTCGGCCGGGGATCAGGGGTTCGGCTCGACCGTGAGCTCCTTGGTGGCCGGGTCGAAGACCAGCGTGCCGCCCTCGAAGCGCTGGGCGACCGTGCCGTCCCCGCGTCCGGCCTCACTCGAGACCGGCAGGCCGAGTGGTCCGTGCTCGAAGCCCTGGGAGGCCCAGGCGTCACCGATCACGCCCCACACCGGGTGGGTGCCCGTCTCGGGGGAGGAGTAGACCGCACCGTTCTCGTGCTTCACCAGGGACACGTTGCCGAACCTCTGGACGCCGGAGAGGACCTGTCCGAGCGGGCCGGCGAACTGCGAGGCGAGCCTGGCGAAGTCGCCGCCGATCAGATTCCCGACGGAGCCCAGGTCCCCGCCGACCGCGGCCTGCACCGAGCCGGCGTCGAACGGGATGTCGGCCAGCGTCTTCCCACCCGTGAGGATCCGGGTCAGCGCGGCGGCGTCGAGGCGGCCACCGGACAGCACGGTCCGGAGCGCGGAGGTCACCGCGTCCTGGACACTGCCCTGGGTGACGTCCGGGATCGTCGTCCCACCGGTGCCCGGCCGCGGGGTCGTCCCGGGGTTGGTGACCGGGGGAGTGGGGTTGGTCGGAGCCGGGGTCCCGCCGCCGCTCTGGGCGTAAGCCGCCGCGATGTCGCGGATCTGACCCATCCTGGCGTAGCCCGCGTCGCCGGGGCACGAGGTGTTGCCGACGTCGCGGTGGGCGAAGATGTTGGGCAACCGGACCGCGGCGCCCATGGGGTACCTGGTGAAGGACGTGCCCTCGGAGTAGTGGGTGTCGGAACCCTTGGGGTTGACCCCGGCGACCGACAGGCGCCAGCCGATGATCTCGCCCATCTTGCGCACGGTGGCATCGGGCGGGGCGACGGTCGAGTAGTCGCCCATCATCGAGATCCCCCAGGTGTTGCCGTTGAAGCCGCCGGCGTGCGCACCCTGGACGTTGCGGTTGAGGCCGCCGTGGCGGCCCTCGAAGGCCTGGCCGTACTTGTCGACCATGACGTTGTACCCGACGTCGCACCAACCCAGATTGCGTGCGTGGTAGGTGTAGATGCCCCGCACGACGCCGGCCGAGCCCTCGCGGGTGTAGTTGTTGCTGCCGGCCGTGTGGTGGACGACGGCGGCGGCGAGCGTGGGGTCGTAGGTGGCGTTGCGGCAGCGGATGGACTCGTCGGCGCCCCAGCCGGCGCGGCTGATGATCGCCGGCTGCCTGGCCGCGATGTCGCCGTTCGCGCCGGTCCCGCCCT
>NZ_JAALEE010000552.1:0-1036 GCF_014145265.1 Dietzia sp. CW19
ATCCGGGCAGCGGTGCGCGTCGGCCGCGACCCGTGCCGCCCCTCGCGAGGGCAGCACCCCGCTGGTGGCCCCGCATCGCTGACACCCCCAGGTCGCGCCGTCGGCGGCCTCCTGGACATAACACGACCGTTCGCCGACCCCGTCCATCCCGCCCCCCAGCGCAGAGCACCGACCCGGAGCCGGTGCGAATTCCGCAATTGTGTCACAAAATTCTCATCTTGACACGACATCTTCATCACGTCAGCCCCGCGTAGACAGATCGGTCTGGACTTGACGCTCATTTAATGTCTACTGTGTTGGTCTACTTAATCCACACACAAGATAATCGGAGCACTCGTGAAGACACTGATCGTCCTGGGCGTCGTCGGCGCCATCGCCCAGCTCATCGACGGCTCCCTGGGGATGGCCTACGGCGTGACGTCCACGACGCTGCTGGTCGCGGCCGGGATCGCGCCCGCCGCGGCCTCGGCGTCCGTGCACTTCGCGGAGATCGGCACCACCCTGGCCTCAGGTATCTCCCACCACAAGCTGGGCAACGTGGACTGGCGCATCGTGCGCATCCTCGCGGTCCCCGGCGCCATCGGGGCGTTCGCCGGCGCCACCATCCTCACCAACCTCCCGGCGGACGTGGCCAAGCCGGTGGTCGGGGCGATCCTCCTGACGCTGGGCCTCTACGTGCTGTACCGCTTCCTCGCACTGGGTGGGCGTCGTCCGGAGTTCAAGGGCCGCGTGCGGACAGGGTTCCTGGTCCCCCTCGGACTGGTGGGCGGCACCCTCGACTCGCTCGGCGGCGGCGGGTGGGGCCCGGTCGGCACCACCTCGCTGCTGTCCTCGGGCCGGGTCGAGCCGCGCAAGGTGGTCGGCTCCATCGACACCTCCGAGTTCGTGGTGGCCGTGGGTGGCTCCCTCGGCTTCCTCATCGGCCTGGGCGCGGCCGGCATCGACTGGGGCTACGCCGCGGCACTGCTGGTCGGCGGCGTGATCGTGGCACCACTGGCGGCCTGGCTGGTCAAGCACCTGCCCGCGCGCGTGCTCG
>NZ_JAALEE010000553.1:0-3064 GCF_014145265.1 Dietzia sp. CW19
GTCCGCCGAGGCGACCGCCGGTGGGGCGAGGGTCGTCTTCCCGGTGCCGGGCGGGGCCTGGACGACCGCGGTCCCCCTGGTGGCGAGGGCGTCCCGGAGGGCGGGCAGCGCGGCGGCGAAGGGCAGTCCGTGGCCGATCCGGTCCAGATCGAAGGGGGTCACGTCCCCGCTCCGTCCACCCGTGTCATGTCCACGACCCTAGGCGCCGACGACGGAAGTCCGTCCCCCGGCGCACGGATCGGCGGCGTTCGCTGTCGGCGTACACGGATCTGCAATGGATCCCCGACCTGCCGCGTTGAACCCTGGTGACGGACCCGCTCCCGCTCCTGCGGTGCAGCGCGTCAAGCACGGCCACTAGAGTGGACGGAACCCGAGGAATGTGAGGTAGCACGATGTTCGAACGGTTTACCGACCGCGCGCGTCGCGTCGTCGTCCTGGCCCAGGAAGAGGCCCGGATGCTCAACCACAACTACATCGGCACCGAGCACATCCTGCTGGGTCTCATCCACGAGGGCGAGGGAGTGGCCGCCAAGGCACTCGAGTCCCTGGGGATCTCGCTGGAAGCGGTGCGGAGTCAGGTCGAGGAGATCATCGGCCAGGGCCAGCAGGCGCCCAGCGGGCACATCCCGTTCACGCCGCGGGCCAAGAAGGTCCTGGAGCTGAGCCTGCGCGAGGCGCTGCAGCTCGGCCACAACTACATCGGCACCGAGCACATCCTGCTCGGCCTCATCCGTGAGGGCGAGGGCGTCGCCGCCCAGGTGCTGGTCAAGCTCGGAGCGGACCTCACCCGGGTCCGCCAGCAGGTCATCCAGCTGCTGTCGGGCTACCAGGGCAAGGAGGCCGAGGCCACGGGCGCCCCCGCCGGCACCGGTGGTCGCGAGTCCGGTACGCCGTCGTCCTCGACGGTGCTGGACCAGTTCGGTCGCAACCTCACGCAGGCCGCCATGGAGGGCAAGCTCGACCCGGTCGTCGGCCGCGCCAAGGAGGTCGAGCGCATCATGCAGGTGCTCTCCCGGCGCACCAAGAACAACCCGGTGCTCATCGGCGAGCCCGGCGTGGGCAAGACCGCGGTCGTCGAGGGCCTGGCCCAGGCCATCGTCAACAACGAGGTCCCCGAGACCCTCAAGGACAAGCAGGTCTACTCGCTCGACCTGGGGTCGCTCGTGGCCGGTTCCCGCTACCGCGGAGACTTCGAGGAGCGCCTGAAGAAGGTGCTCAAGGAGATCAACCAGCGCGGCGACATCATCCTGTTCATCGACGAGATCCACACCCTCGTCGGCGCGGGTGCCGCCGAGGGTGCGATCGACGCCGCGTCGATCCTCAAGCCCAAGCTGGCCCGCGGTGAGCTGCAGACCATCGGCGCCACCACGCTCGAGGAGTACCGCAAGCACATCGAGAAGGACGCGGCGCTCGAGCGTCGTTTCCAGCCGGTCCAGGTCCCGGAGCCCAACGTGGAGCTGTCCATCGAGATCCTCAAGGGTCTGCGGGACCGCTACGAGGCCCACCACCGCGTCACCATCACGGACGCCGCCCTGGCCGCGGCGGCCCAGCTCGCGGACCGGTACATCAACGACCGCTTCCTCCCGGACAAGGCGATCGACCTCATCGACGAGGCCGGCGCCCGCATGCGGATCAAGCGGATGACCGCTCCGCCGGACCTGCGGGAGTTCGACGAGAAGATCGCGGAGGCCCGCCGTGAGAAGGAGTCCGCGATCGACGCGCAGGACTTCGAGAAGGCCGCGGGCCTGCGGGACACGGAGAAGAAGCTCATCGCCGAGCGCTCGGAGCGCGAGAAGCAGTGGCGTGCGGGCGACATGGATGTGGCCGCCGTGGTCGACGAGGAGCAGATCGCGGAGGTCCTGGGCAACTGGACCGGGATCCCCGTGTTCAAGCTCACCGAGGAGGAGACCACGCGTCTGCTCCGCATGGAGGACGAGCTGCACAAGCGGATCATCGGCCAGGAGGACGCCATCAAGGCCGTCTCCCGGGCCATCCGCCGCACGCGGGCCGGTCTCAAGGACCCCAAGCGGCCCTCGGGTTCGTTCATCTTCGCCGGCCCGTCCGGTGTCGGTAAGACGGAGCTCTCCAAGGCGCTGGCGAACTTCCTGTTCGGCGAGGATGACGCGCTCATCCAGATCGACATGGGCGAGTTCCACGACCGCTTCACCGCGTCCCGTCTGTTCGGCGCACCTCCCGGGTACGTCGGCTACGAGGAGGGCGGCCAGCTCACGGAGAAGGTCCGGCGCAAGCCGTTCTCGGTGGTCCTGTTCGACGAGATCGAGAAGGCCCACTCCGAGATCTACAACACGCTGCTGCAGGTGCTCGAGGACGGCCGTCTCACCGACGGGCAGGGTCGCATGGTGGACTTCAAGAACACCGTGCTGATCTTCACCTCCAACCTGGGCACGAGGGACATCTCCAAGGCGGTCGGGATGGGCTTCCAGTCCTCCGACAACACCGAGGACGCCTACGAGCGGATGAAGCAGAAGGTCAACGACGAGCTCAAGAAGCACTTCCGGCCCGAGTTCCTCAACCGCATCGACGAGATCGTGGTGTTCCACCAGCTCACCAAGGATCAGATCGTCCAGATGGTCGACCTCATGGTCAGCCGGGTCGGCGTGGCGCTCAAGGCCAAGGACATGACCATCGAGATCACGGATCGGGCCAAGGAACTCCTGGCCAAGAGGGGTTTCGATCCGGTACTGGGTGCGCGGCCGCTGCGTCGCACCATCCAGCGCGAGATCGAGGACACGCTGTCGGAGAAGATCCTCTTCGGCGAGGTCGCGGCCGGCGAGCTCATCACCGTCGACGTCGAGGGTTGGGACGGCGAGTCCGACAAGACGGAGGACGCCAGGTTCACGTTCACCGGGGTCCAGCGCCCGGACGCCGAGTCCCGCGAGGGTGAGGAGATCACCGCGAGCGTCGCACCCACCGGTGAGGCCGGCCCGGGTGACTCGCTCCCGCCCAGCTCGGGCGGCTTCGGTGGCGCAGCCCCCGGCGGCCCGTCGGGTAGCGGTGGGGCGGCTCCCGCCACCACCTAGGCCGGACACGCGGCACGGACACG
>NZ_JAALEE010000554.1:0-1646 GCF_014145265.1 Dietzia sp. CW19
CCTCGAGAACGCGGCGCACGACGGTGTCCGCGGTGATCTCGTCCGCCAACGCGTCGTAGGTGAGGACGAGTCGGTGGCGGAGCACGGCGGGGAGCACGTCGACGACGTCCTGGGGCACCACGTAGTCGCGACCGCGGACCAGGGCCAGCGCGCGGGCCGCGGTGACGGCACCCAGGGTGGCCCGGGGGGACGCGCCGTACGCGAGCCACCTGGCCACGTCCTCGAGGCCGTGCCTCTCGGGTTCGCGGGTGGCGACGGTGACCCTGACCACGTAGTCGACCAGTGCGTGGTGGACGAAGACCTCCCGGACCGCGTCCTGCAGCCGGATCAACGCGTCGACCCCGAGGACGCGGGACGGCTCCGGCGGACGTGTCCCCATCCGGTAGACGATCTCCCGCTCCTCCTCGGGGCTCGGGTAGTCCACGACGAGCTTGAACAGGAACCGGTCCCGCTGGGCCTCCGGGAGCTGGTACACGCCCTCGCTCTCGATGGGGTTCTGGGTGGCCATCACCAGGAACGGTGTCGGCATCGGGAAGGTCTGGCCGCCGATCGAGACGTGCCCCTCCGCCATCACCTCGAGCAGCGCCGACTGGACCTTGGCCGGCGCGCGGTTGATCTCGTCGGCCAGCACGAAGTTCGCGAGGATGGGACCGAGTTCGACCTCGAACTCCTCGCGGCCCTGCCGGTAGATCCGGGTGCCGACGATGTCCGCCGGAACCAGGTCCGGGGTGAACTGGAGGCGACGGAAGCTGCCCCCCACGACGGTGGCGAACGTCTCCACGGTGAGCGTCTTGGCGACACCCGGCACGCCCTCGAGGAGGATGTGACCGCGCGAGAGCAGACCCACCAGGATCATCTCGATGAGCCGGTCCTGGCCCACCACGACCTTCTTGACCTCGTACACCGCCTGCTCGAGCAGCCTGGCGTCCGAGGCCGCGGAGGAGGCGGAGACCGCGGGGAGTGAGCCCGGGTCGGCCGGGTGGTCGGTGTGGGGATCGCTCACCGCGGAGGGCTCCTTCGCGAGGTCGGGGGTCTGTGGCCCTGGGGCCGGACCGTCAGTGCGGACTGTGGTCGACAGTACCGGTGTACGGCCGTGCCCGGCCCGACCGATGGTCGGGCCGGGCACGGTGGTGTCGGCACGGCGGGATCGGCACGGTGGCTCGGCGCGACGTCGTCAGGTCAACCGGACGACCATGGGTGAGATCCCGGCCATCCGGACCGGCGAGATCTTGACGACGTCACCGGACTGCTGGGCCTCCACCATCCTGCCGTCACCCAGGTAGAGCGCCACGTGGCCGGGCCAGAAGAGCATGTCTCCGCGCTTGCGTGTGGCCACCGGGTGCTGGGGGCCCGCGGTGTACTGGTACCCGGTGAAGTGCGGCAGTGCCTTTCCGATCCCGGCGAACGCGTAGATCATCAGGCCGGAGCAGTCGAAACCGATCTTGTTGTAGTCGCCGTGGCGGTCCGCGACGCCGCCGTCCCGGATGCCCCGCGTGGGACCCCTGGCGTCGCCGCCGCCCCAGGCGTAGGGGACGCCGAGTTGGGACAGTGCACGGTTGACGACCGTCTCCACCTGCGCGGAGCTGGACGGCGTGCCGGAGTTGCCGCCGCCCTGACCTGGGGCGGGGGCGGGCGCGGCAGGAGGC
>NZ_JAALEE010000059.1:0-22821 GCF_014145265.1 Dietzia sp. CW19
CACCGCGTCGGCGGCGCCTCCGGTGTAGTCCAGGATCCTGCGGGCCGCGGCGGCCGACGGCTCCCGCCCCGTGCGGGCCGCCGCCAGGGCCCGGATCTCGGAGTGATCGAGTGCACCCAGGTGCAGGGTCTCGCGGGCGAGGGTGGCACACAGGTCCGCGGACTGTCCCTCCGAGGGGTTCCCGGCGGTGAGGACCAGGAGGACGGAACCGTCGACGGAGGCCTCGAGGGCCGACCCGAGAGCACGGAGGGAGTCGGGGTCGGCGTGGTCGGCGTCGTCGATCACGATGACCGTCCCGGCGCCCGCGCCCCCGAGAGCGGCGCCGAGCTCGTCGACGACCTGGGTCGCCGTCCGCTCGACCGGGAGGTCGCCGGGAATCTCCTCGTCACACCCCGCAGCTCCCCGCGGGAGTCGCTGGAGGATACGGTCCGCGGTCACCCACGGGACGTCGTGTTCCCACGGCAACGCCCTGGTCAGAACCGTGGTCACACCGGTGGTCCCGGTGAGCAGGGTGTCGACGAGGTGGCTCTTGCCCCCACCGTAGGGGGCGGCCACCAGGACCACCGACGACCCGCGGTCCACCACCGCGCCATGGATCTCGCGGAGTCGCTCCGCTGCGCGGTGGTGACCGTGGCGGGGGATCAGGGAGGGCATGGTGGTCATGACCTCAGCGTAGGTCGGTCGCTGGGGTCTCGATCTGTTCCAGCGAACCCCCGGTCCGTCCGTCGTGTCCGGAGCCCGGGACGGTATCCGGGACCTGCGCGATCAGGCCCGGCGAGCGCGGCACGGCGAGCGTGATGAGGGCGCCGGCGAGGGCCACTCCGGCAAAGACGAGGAACGAGGTCTCCGCCTGGAGGCCCGCAGCGACCAGGAGACCACCGATGACCGGGCCGAGGATCCCGCCCAGTCGCCCGAAACCCGCACACCAGGCCACACCCGCGGCGCGGGAGCCGGTCTCGTAGTAGTTGGAGACGAAGCCGTAGACGAGCACCTGGGTCCCGATGGTGCCCATACCGGCAGCGGCGACGAGCAGGATCATCAGAGCGATCGGAGGGGAGAGGGTCACGGCGATCAGCGCCAGGGTGGCGAGGACGAACGAGCAGGCCACGATGACCCGCGGGCCGTGCCGGTCGGCCAAGCGCGACGCGGCCAGCCCGCCGACGATGGCGCCGCCGTTGAGGACCAGCAGGAAGCCCAGGGAACTCTTGGCGTCGATGCCGTACGTCTCCATGATCGTCGGTAGCCAGGTGTTGAGCCCGTAGGTGAGCAGGAGTCCGGCGAAGCTCATGAACCCGAGCAGGAGGGTGCCGAGTCGGTAGGCCGGGGTCAACAGGCCGGCGAACCCGGTGGGTGCGATCGCAGCGGTGCCCGTCCGGGGGTCGTCGGTGCTCGCGGCCGGTGCGTCGATGAAGGCGTGGACCGGCAATCCGCGGGCGGTGCACAGGGCGACGGCCTCGTCGGTGCGGCCGCGCGAGGAGAGCCAGCGAGGCGACTCGGGCAGGGCGTACCACGCGTAGGGCAGGACGATGATGATGGGCAGTGCGCCGATGAGGAACAGTCCCCGCCAGCCGATGTGGTCGCGCAGGAGCATCGCCAGGGCGGAGGCGAGGACGCCTCCGGCGGGGATGCCGCTGTAGACCACGGCGTTGAACAGGTTCCGCCGCCCGGCGGGGGCGAACTCGGCGATGATCGCGCCGGCGGTGGCGACGATGGCGCCGATTCCGAGGCCGGTGAGCAGGCGCAGGATCCCGAACGTCGTGATGTTCTGTGCGAAGGCGGTGGCGGCCATGCCGATCGAGAACCAGGCGATCGAGCCGAGCATGATCTTCCGGCGGCCGATGCGGTCTCCGACGGCGCCCGCGCTCAGGGCTCCGATCATGACTCCGACGAGGGCGTACGAACCCAGGGCGCCGGCCTGCGCGGCCCCGAGGGGGCCGATCTGACCGGGGTCCGCCATGAGCGTGGGCAGGATCGCGCCGTAGATCACCAGGTCGTAGCCGTCGAAGAGGATGGCCAGGGCGACAACGGTCAGCACTCCGTAGACGGTTCGCCGATGCGCGGGGGACTCCCAGACGTCGGCTGTGGTTGCGGTCTTTTCGGTCACGGTGGACCTCCGGTGAGGGATGGGATGGGATGGGTGGGATGGAGCGGTGTGACACCAGGGGGCGCGGGGTGGCGCCGGGGGCGTGAAGAGGGTGCGTGAGGTGACGTGCGGCGCGCGTAGACGGGAGCCGGGACGGGCGGTCAGCCCTGGTCGCCGCCAGCGACCGGGAGGACCGACCCGGTGATGTAGGACGCCTCGGGGGAGGCCAGGAAGCAGATCGGGGCGGCCTGTTCGTGGAGGTCGCCGTAGCGACCGAGCGCGGTGGAGTCGACGGTCTGGTCCACGATCTGCTGGTACCAGCGCTTCTCCTCGTCGGTGCGGGCGTCACCGCCGCGGGAGATTCGGCGCTCCGGGGCGAGAGTTCCGCCTGGAGCGGTGGCCACCACCCGGATCCCGTGGGGAGCCGCCTCGAGCGCGAGCGCTGTGGTCAGTCCGTTCACCCCGCCCTTGGACGCCGCGTACGGGACCCGGTTGACACCGCGCGTGGCCACGGAGGACACGTTGACGATGGTGCCGGCCTCGACGGAGACCATCGACGGCAGGACCGCCCGGCACATCCACAGCGTGGGGAACAGCGAACGGCGCACCTCCTTCTCGATCTGTTCCGGCGAGTACTCGTGGTAGGGCCGGGCCCAGATCGTGCCTCCGACGTTGTTAATCAGTACGTCGATCCGGCCGTGAGTGGCGAGTGCGGTGTCCGCCGCGAATCGTGCGCCCTCGAACGTCTCGAGGTCGGCGACCACCGGGGTCACCCTGTGGCCGTCCGGCGACTCAGCGGTCAGTTCCTCGGCGACCCGGGTGATCGCGTCCGCACGGTCGACGGCGGTGACGACCCCGCCTTCCCGGACGACCCGGTCGGCGACCGCACGACCGATTCCCTGAACCGCACCGGTGACCAGGACGGACAGCCCGTCGAAACGCCCGGGGGACAGGACGGGTGGGACGGCGTCGTGGTCACCGACCGGGGCGCTCATGACGCCGCCCCGACGGACTTGTCGGCGAGCGCGGCGCGCATGGTCGCCTTGGCGTGTTCGGTGTGCCGCCTGATCAGGTATCGCGCCGCGTCGCGATCCCCGTTCTCGAACGCGGTCACGATCTCGAGGTGCTCCGGCACGATGTCCTCCGACACCCAGCGGGCGTCCGGGAGGACACTGTTCATCACCCGGGTGACCTCGAGGATCCGGTAGGCCTGCAGAAGGGCCTCGTTCCCCGTGCACCGGAAGAGGTACTCGTGGAACTGCGCGTTCGCAGCGGTGAAGCGCGCCGGGTCGAGGAAGCGATCGCCCCGGATGTACTGGTTGGCCGACTCCGCCAGCATGCGGAACTCCGCCAGGCGAGCGGCGTCGAGTCGGCCCATGGTGAGCTCGACTGCTCCGAGCTCGAGCGCCATCCGGGCATCGAACTGGGCGTCCGAGTGGGTGATCCCGGGATGTACCTCGCCGCTGACCACACCGGTCGAGGACGTGATGGTCTCGGACCGCTCGCCGCCGGACAGCGACAGGGCGGTCGATGTCGTCCGCGGGACGGAAGTCGAGAGGACGGGCTGCGGTGTCACGGGTCGAGGGACGTATCCCGCCGGCCGGGCCGCGATGGCGGAGGTCTTCTCCTCGGCCGCCGGTCCCGGTGAGGACCCGGGGCCGAACACGCCCGGGACCCGGGACTCGAACCCGACCGGTCGGGCGGCGATTGCCGGCTGCGGGTCGGTGGATCCGCGCGACCCGGTGACGGGAGCGCGGAACAGGCCCGGAATCCGGGGTCGGAAGCCGACGGGCCGTGCTGCGATCGGTGCTGCGGGGATCACGACGGCCTCGCGGGTCGCGACCGCCGGGGCGGCCTCGGAGACTCTCTCCGCCGTGACGGGACCGGTTGCGACCGGCCCGGCTGTGGCGAGCTCGTCAGGGGCCGTGGTGATCTCGGCCGGTTCAGGGTCGGCGTGTGCAGCAGCGTTGTCGACGGCGACCGGTGCGACCTCGGCGGGGGTGGCCACTGCCGGCGTCTCAACGGGAGTAGTGGATGCGACGTCGGCGCCTGCAGCCGCTGCCCCGTCCCCCACCACCGTGGCCGGGGTGAACTTCTCGTAGTAGAAGTGCGTGACCTCGAGGCCCTCGGTGTCCAGGAAGGTCCGGACGGACTCCACCATCGGCGGGGGGCCGCACAGGTAGATGTCGGCCGTCCCGCCGTGGAGGTGCTCGGGGCGGATCAACCCGGTGACGTATCCGGTGTTCGGGAACGCCGTGGCCGGGTCGGACACGACCAGGTCCCACGTCATCCCCGGCAACCGTGTCGTGTACTGGTCGAGTAGATCGGTGTACACCACATCGGTGTCACGTGAGGTCCCGTAGACCAGGTGCACGGGCCTGTCCCCGGAACCGGCGACGGCGAGGCTCTCCAGAATCGACAGGACGGGTGCGAGTCCGGTGCCCCCCGCGAGCAGCAGCAGCGGCCGCGGTGACTCGCGCAGGAAGAAGCTCCCCATCGGGCCCGTGAGGTCGAGCCGGTCGCCCGGCGCACATCGCTGCGCCAGGTACTCGGACATCGCGCCGCCGGCGGCGTACTTGATGAGGAACGACAGGTGGTCGGCGTCCGGGCCCGTCGAGAACGAGTACGAGCGAACCTGGTCGGTGCCGGGCACGGACACGTTCACGTACTGGCCCGGCAGGAACGCGAGCGCTCCGCGGTCATCGAGTTCCACGGTGAGCGCGAACGCTCCCTCGGCCAGTCTCTCGACAGACGTCACCGTCGCGGGATGGGCGGCCGCGGTTGTCTTGGCCACGTCCGAGGTGGTGGGGATCTGGACCACCAGGTCCGAGCGCGGGACCATCTGGCACGGCAGGCAGTAGCCGGCCTCGGCCTCGGCGTCGGTGAGGGCGTCGTCGATGTAGTCGCCGCCGTCGTAGTCTCCCGACTCGCACAGTGACTTACACGTGCCGCACGCTCCGTCGCGGCAATCGAGGGGGATGTTGATTCTGGCCTTGTACGAGGCGTCGGCGACGGTTTCCGACGGGCCACATGTGATGAAGCGCGTCACACCGTCCTCGAAGCCCAGGGCCACCTGGTAACTCATGGGATCTCACTTCTTGTCGCTGGCATGATCGGCCGCTCTGAGCGGGCCGGTGGTCGTCGACGCCCCGGTGGGGCCGGCGTGGTGGCTGCGAGGGTCACACCATGTAGACGTCCACGATGTGGTGGATGTAGTCGTTCTTGAGCACGACCTTCTTGTAGGTGATCAGCGGGGTCTCACCCGTGACGTCGAGGGTGTAGAAAGACGTCCCGAAGTACTGGTCGGTGGCCTTGTAGCGGACATACGAGGAGAGCCAGTTGAAGCGGACATCGACCTCGCCGGGCCGCCGGTCGAGCACCTCGATGTTGCTGATGAGGTGGCCGGTGCGGGGTTCCGGCAGGGAGGTGGACGACGACCGGTCGGTACGGATGCGGAACACCCGGTCCTCGATGCCGGCCCGGTTGGGGTAGAAGATGAGCGAGATCTCGGAGTAGGGGTCCGTGGTGAGCTCGCCGTCGTCGTCCCAGGCCGGCATCCAGTACATCGCGTCCTCGCGATAGCACTCGATCCATGCCTCGAACTGCCGGTCGTCGAGCAGGCGGGCCTCGCGGAAGAGGAAGGCGGAGATCTCCTCGACGGAGATCGACGCCACCGCCGGTTCAGACGCTGAGGGTGCGGACACTGAGGGTTGAGACACTGAGGGTGCGGACATCATCGGTCCTTTCGTGGGAGTGATGAGGCGCCGGAGGGCGCGGGTCGGATCAGAGGGCGGCGGTCGCGGTGGCGCTCGGCGTCGCGCCGTTCGTCCCCGCGGCTGAGGCATCCGCCTCGGCGGCGGCGCGCTCTTCGGCCTCCAGTGCACGGCGCATGGTCTCGAGCCAGTACCCGTGCTGCACCGGGTACAGACCCTCGTCCTCGGTCTTGGCGCCGGAGGAGAGCACGTTCTCCATCCCCAGCCCTCGGGCGGTGGTGTCGGGGCCGCTGACCTGGTGGGTGGAACCGCGGGTCATGTCGTTCCACGGAGCGGCACCGGCCAGGTAGGTCTTCTGGCAGGAGCGGAACTCCTCCAGATCGTCCGGCGTCGCCATGCCGGTCGCGTTGAAAAAGTCCTCGTACTGGCGGATCCGGGCGGCGCGGGCGTCGGTGCTCTCGCCCTTGGGGGCGATGCAGTAGATCGTCACCTCGGTCTTGTCCACCGAGATCGGCTTGAAGTGCCGGATCTGACTGGAGAACTGGTCCATCAGGTAGACGTTGGGGTAGAGGCACAGGTTTCGGGAGGCCCCGACCATGAACTCCGCCTTCTTCTCACCGATCTGCTCGGCCAACTCCTCCCTGCGTTCCCACAGCGGACGGTCCTCGGGGTTGCCCCACCACATCCACAGCAGCAGGTGGCCGTGGTCGAACGACCAGTAGCCGCCTCCCTGCTTGCCCCACGTGCCGGCGTCCATGGCCTTGGTCTCGTTCTTGGATTCGCCTGAGCCGCGGCGGGCGGTGGTGGCGGCGTAGTTCCAGTGGGTCGCCGAGACGTGGTAGCCGTCGGCGCCGTTCTCGGCCTGGAGTTTCCAGTTGCCGTCGAAGGTGTAGGTCGACGACCCACGCAGTACCTCCAGCCCCTCCGGGGACTGGTCGACGAGCATGTCGATGATGGTCCGGCTGTCCCCGAGGTGCTCCTCGATCGGCAGCACGTCCTCGTTCAGGCTGCCGAAGAGGAACCCGCGGTAGTTGGCGAACCGGGCCACACGGCGAAGGTCATGTGAACCGCCGGTATTGAACTGCTCCGGATAGCCGGCGTCCCGCGGATCCTTGACCTTCAGCAGCTCACCGGAGTTGGAGAACGTCCAACCGTGGAACGGGCAGGTCAGCGTGGTGCGGTTGTCCGTCTTGCGGCGGCACAGCATCGCCCCGCGGTGCGAGCAGGCGTTGATCAGGCAGTTCAGTTCTCCGTCCCTGCCGCGGGTGATCATGATGGGCTGGCGGCCGATGTCGGTGGTGAAGTAGTCGCCGACGTTCGGGATCTGGCTCTCGTGTGCCAGGTAGACCCAGTTGCCCTCGAAGATGTGCGTCATCTCGAGTTCGAACAGTTCCTCGTCGGTGAAGATGCGACGGTTCGCACGGATGATGCCCTCGGCGGGACGGTCCTCGAGAGCGGTGTCGAGAGTGTGCTGCAGATGGTCGAGTCGATCGGACATCGAGTACTCCTTGCGGGGTCGGGGCGGGCCACCTCGAGGGCGACCTGTTGCCGTGATGACCCCAACGGTGCCCGAGTGTGGGGCGAGTCACACTAGGGGTTTGCCTAGTCGTGCCTAGGTGCTACTTGTTCGCACCGCGAACGGATTGTTCTCATCCGTACGTCTATCTGCGAGAACGCGCCCGCGAGGTGCGCGATACGCACAAGATTTCCACTACATACGTATAGGGGGGTGATTGACGACACACCTTTGCCGGGGGCACAGTGAGGGCATCGGCCGACGGAGATCCCTGAGCAGGACATCGTCCACCGGCCCGATCCAGTCCCCCCACTCACGCAGGGAGCGTCATGAGCACCACCGCAGTCCCCACCACCGCAGTCCCCACCGCCTCGGGCTCCGGCAGCGCCGCCACCGACAAGTTCAAGGGCCACCGGGTCAGCTCCGACACCTCGCCGGAGCGCGCCGCCGCCATCTACAAGGACGTGCTGACCAAGCTGTCCGAGGTCATCTACCAGCACGAGGTGACCTACGACGAGTACCGCGTCCTCAAGCAGTGGCTCATCAACGTCGGCGAGGGTGGCGAGTGGCCGCTGTGGCTCGACGTCTTCCTCGAGCACTTCATCGAGGACTCCAACAGTCGGATCTTCGCCGGTACCAAGGGCTCCATCGAGGGCCCGTACTACGTGCCGGACGCCCCGAATCTCGGCGCCAAGGGCACCATGCCGATGCGCGAGGACGAGAAGGGCACCCTCCTGGTGTTCAGGGGTCAGGTCCGTGACCTGGACGGCGCCGGCATCGAGGGCGCGACAGTCGAGCTCTGGCACGCCGATTCCGACGGCTACTACTCGCAGTTCGACGACGGCCTGGGTATCCCGGAGTGGAACCTGCGCGGCACCTTCTCCACCGATGTCGAGGGTGGCTTCGAGATCACCACGATCCAGCCCGCGCCCTACCAGATCCCGCACGACGGCCCGACCGGCGAGTTCATCGCCAGCTACGACGGCCACCCGTGGCGTCCGGCGCACCTGCACCTCAAGGTGACGGCCCCGGGCAAGCGGCTCATCACCACTCAGCTGTACTTCCAGGGCGGCGAGTGGGTCGAGGACGACGTCGCCGGCGCGGTCAAGCCCGAGCTGATCCTGGCCCCCGAGCCGGGCGCGGACGGCGTTGACGAGGTCGTCTACGACTTCGTGCTCGACCCGCTCTCCGAGGCCCGTTACGTCGCCTGACCACATCCGATCACCGGAGTCATCGTCCCCAGCCCCAGCCCCAGCCCCGGCCGCCACGAGCGGCCGGGGCGCCGGTGATCCCACCCAGCTCACAGCAAGTCGAGGACCGAACATGACCGACATGACCATCCGATCCGTCGAGACCCGCATCCTCGACGTCCCCCTCATCCGCCCCCACAAGTTCGCCACCACCACCGCGACCGAGCAGTCCATCCTCCTGGTGTCGGTGACCACGGCCGACGGGGTCGTCGGCTACGGCGAGGGCGTGACCCCGGGCGGCCCCTGGTGGGGCGGGGAGTCGGCCGAGACCATGCAGGTGCTGGTGGAGAAGTACCTCGCCCCCGTGGCCGTGGGCCGGCGCGTGGACGAGGTCCCGGCGGTCCTCGAGGCGATGGAGGGAGTGGTGGCCCGCGGTCGCTTCGCCAAGGCCGCACTCGAGATCGCCATGTTCGACGCATGGGCGCGCACTCTGGAGGTGCCGGTGCGGTCCCTTCTCGGCGGCGCCGTCCGCGACTCCATCGAGTGCACGTGGGCCCTGGGCGCCATGCCTCTCGAAGCGATGGTCGAGGAGATCGATGAGCTCCTCGCCGCGGACCGCCACCGCACCTTCAAGCTCAAGATGGGGGCACTGGAACCGGCCGAGGACGTCGCGCGCATCTCCGCGCTCGCCGAGCGCCTGGGCGGCCGCGCCGGCCTGCGGGTGGACATCAACGCCCGGTGGGACCGGTTCGCCGCCAACGTCCACCTCCCCGCGCTGGTCGCGTCCGGGATCGAGCTGATCGAGCAGCCGACCCCGACGGAGCAGATCGAGGTGCTCGCCGAGCTCAATCGCACGCTGCCCGTCCAGATCATGGCCGACGAATCAGTGCAGTCCCCGCATGACGCCCTCGAGGTCGTGCGCCGCGACGCCGCGGGGGTCATCGCCGTCAAGACCACCAAGCTGGGTGGCCTGACCCGGAGCAAGGAGGTGGTGGCCATCTCGCGCTCGGCAGGCATCGCCTGTCATGCCGCGACCTCGCTGGAGGGGCCCATCGGGACCATGGCGTCACTGCACCTGGCGTGCGCCGAGCCGGGCTTCAACTACGGCTCCGAGCTGTTCGGTCCGCTGCTGTTGGCCGAGACATACGTGACCACGCCGATCAGGTACGAGGCCGGTCGGGTTCACCTCCCGGAAGGGCCGGGCCTGGGCGTGGAGATCGACCACGACGCGGTGGAGAAGTTCACCCGCCGCTGACCGCTGACCGCTGTCCCACTGCCCTGCTGACCGCTGACCTGCTGACCACTGACCTACCAACCACTGACCGTTGAGAAGTAGAGGAGACTACCGAGATGGCACTGTTCCACGTCCGCATGGACGTCAATATCCCCCGTGACCTCGATCCGCAGGTGCGCGAGGACACCGTCGCCCGCGAGAAGGCCTACAGTCAGGAGCTGCAGCGTTCAGGCACGTGGCGGGAGCTCTGGCGCATCGTCGGCCAGTATTCCAACATCAGCATCTTCGACGTCGAATCCGGCGACGAGCTGCACGAACTGCTCTCGGGCCTGCCGCTGTTCCCGTACATGGACATCGAGGTCATGGCGCTGACGCGGCACCCCTCGCGAGTCGACGACTGACGCTCCGTCCGACCGGGCTCGGACCGATGAACGTCCGGCCCCTCACCGTTACGATCAACGTCAAGAGCGTTCCGCACACTTCCACTCGAGCAATGTGTGCGGAACGCTCTTGCCGATGCCGGGGAGCCGGTCAGACGCGCTCGAAGACGGCGGCCAGGCCCTGGCCGCCGCCGATGCACATCGTCTCCAGACCCCACTGCGCGTCGCGCCGCACCATCTCGTGCGAGAGGGTGGCGAGCATCCGGGCGCCGGTCGCGCCGACGGGGTGGCCCAGCGAGATTCCGGAGCCGTGGGGGTTGAGGCGCTGCGAGGCGGGGTCGATGTCCCACTCCCGCATGACGGCCAGCGCCTGGGCGGCGAAGGCCTCGTTGAGCTCGATCACGTCGATGTCCGCCAGCGTCATCCCGAGCCGGTCGAGCGCCTTGGCGGTGGCGGGGACCGGGCCGATCCCCATCGTCTCCGGGGCGACACCGGCCACGGCCCAGGACGCCAGGCGCACGAGCGGGGTCAGCCCGAGCGAGGCGGCCTTGTCCGCCGTGGTGACCACACACATCGCGGCGCCGTCGTTCTGGCCCGAGGCGTTGCCGGCGGTGACGGTGGCCTCGGGATCGGTCCGGGCCATGATCGCCCGGAGGCCCGAGAGTGTCTCGACCGTGGTGTCGGCGCGGGGATGCTCGTCGGTGTCCACGACGAGGTCCCCGCCCCTGCGCTGCGGGACGGCGACGGGGACGATCTCCTCGGCGAACACACCGGACTCCTGGGCGGCCACCGCACGCTGGTGGGACTGCACGGCCAGTCGGTCCTGCTCCTCGCGGGTGATGCCGTACTCGCGGCGGAGGTTCTCGGCGGTCTCGATCATCCCGCCGTCGATCACGTGGGAGCGGCCACCGACCGTGGTGCGGGCGCGGCCGAGGCGGTCGATCAGCGAGACGCCGTCGCCCTTGATGCCCCAGCGGGGAGAGGGCGTGGCGTAGAACTCCACCTGGCTCATCGATTCGACGCCTCCGGCCACCACGAGGTCCACTCCGCCGGAGGCCACCTGCAGCGCGCCGGTGATCACCGCCTGGAGTCCGGAGCCACAGCGCCTGTCCAGTTGCATCCCGGGCACGTCGATGCCGAGCGGGGAGTCGAGGGCGGCGATCCGGCCGATGGCGGGACCCTCGCCGCCGGGCGAGCCCTGGCCCAGGATCACGTCGTCGACGTCCGCCCCGGTCAGGCCGGTGCGCTCGACGAGCGCGGTGAGCAGGGAGGTCGCCAGGGTGTTCGCGTCCAGATCGCGGAACACGCCGCCGAAGCGGCCGACCGGGGTACGCAGGGGCTGGCAGATGACGACGTCGCGCATGGGTTCTCCTGGTGGTGGCTGGGGTGGGGAGCGTGGTGAGGGGAGGGGTCTCGGTCGGAACTGGTCAACGGTTGACGGTCGCCAGGTCCGCGGACAGGGCCCGGGCCGCGTCCACCACGACCGGGACGAGCTCGTCCCGGAGCTGGTCGATCGAATACCGGGCGGCGTGTGTGGAGACGTTAAGCGCGGCCACGACCCGCCCGTGGCGGTCGCGGACCGGGGCGGCCAGGGACCTCAGCCCCGGTTCGAGTTCCTGGTCCACCAGCGCCCACCCGCGGTCGGCGACCGCCGCCAGTTCGGCGCGCAGCCCGGCCGGCTCTCCGATCCCGTGCGGTGTGAGTACGCGTAGGTCGGTCGCCGCCAGGTGGGCATCCAGCTCCTCCGGGGGCAGGGCTGCGAGCAGGACCCTGCCCATCGAGGTGGCGAAGGCCGGGAAGCGGGTTCCGATGGTGATCCCGATGTTCATGATCCGACGCACCTGGACACGGCCCACATAGACGATGTCGTGACCGTCGAGGACGGCGATCGACGACGACTCGTCGAGCTGGGCGCTGAGCCGTTCGAGGTGCGGTTGGGCCAGATCGGTCAGTGGCATGGCCGAGAGGTAGCTGTAACCGAGGTCGAGCACGCGGGGGGTGAGCCAGAACGCCGACCCGGCGGTGTCCACGTAGCCGAGCTCGACCAGTGTGTGGAGGAACCGGCGCGCGGTCGCGCGGGTGAGCCCGGTGGTCCGGGCGACCTCACTGAGGGTCTGTCGGGGGTGGTCGGCGTCGAACGCGGTGATGACGGCGAGGCCGCGCGCGAGGGACTGGACGAAGTCCGGGGACGCCGGTCGTTCGGGTGTGGACCCGGACCCTGCCCCTGACTCGGACCCGGAACCGGAACCGGAGCCGAGCTCGGACCCTGACCCGAGCCCGGACCGGGTCTCGTCGGCGGCGTGCACGCGGTCCTCCGCGGTCACGCGGGCCCGGCCGAGGTCAGGTGCGCGCGCAGGACCTCGGAGACGCGCTCGGGCATCTCCACGGTGGGAACGTGGGCTGCGGGCGACAGGGTCACGAACTCGGCCCCCGGGATACCGTCCGCGAGCTCGCGGAGCACGTCGGGCGGCGTGGAGGGGTCCTCGTCTCCGGCCACCACGAGGGTGGGACAGGTGATCCGGCCGAGGTCGGCGCGTCCGTCCCACCCGGACAGGGCGTCGCAGGCCGCGGCATACCCCTCGGCGCTGGTCGCCAGGATCATCTCGCGGAGACCTGCCACCAGGGCGGGATCCTCCTCGGCGCGACCGCGGGTGATCCACCGCGCCACCACCGCGTCGGCGACGGCCCCGGTGCCGCCCTCGCGGACCGCGGTCGCGCGGTCGACCCATCCCGAGGGTTCGCCGAACTTCGCGGCCGTGCACAGCAGGGCCGTGGACCGGACCCGGGTGGGCTCGTGGACCGCGAGCCACTGGGCCACCGCACCTCCCAGGGAGAGCCCGACCACGTGGAAGCGGTCCACGCCGAGGGCGTCGAGCAGGGCGAGGACGTCGCCGCAGAGATCGGCGATCGTGCACGGCCCCGGAACCACGTCGGAGCCCCCGTGTCCACGGTGGTCGACGGCGATGACCGTGTGGTCCCGGGCCAGTTCGCGCACCTGGGCGTCCCACATCGACCGGTTCGATCCGAGTGATCCGAGGAGTACGACGGCAGGGGCATCCGCTAACTGCGGGCCGCTGACCTGGTGAGACAGGGTGGCGGGCATGGGGCGGTTCCTTTCCTGGGGGAGGCGGCCGGGTCCGGTCGGGCCCGGGTGACGTGCACCACGATACGCCGCAAGTGTACGCATAACGAACAGTTGTGCAAGAAGCGAACAGAGTCTACGGTGTGTGACATGACCAACAAGATCTTCTCGTCGGCCGCCGCAGCGGTCGCGGACATTCCGGACGGCGCCTCGCTCGCCGTCGGGGGGTTCGGTCTGGTCGGCATCCCCGCCGTCCTGATCGATGCACTCCTCGACCAGGGGGCCACCGACCTGAGCACCGTGAGCAACAACTGCGGTACGGACGGCTTCGGTCTCGGCACGCTCCTCGAGGCCCGCCGCATCACCCGCACCACGGCCTCCTACGTGGGGGCCAACAAGGAGTTCGCCAGGCAGTACCTGAGCGGCGAGCTGGAGGTGGAGTTGACGCCGCAGGGCACGCTCGCCGAGCGGATGCGCTCCGGCGGAGCGGGCATCCCCGCCTTCTACACACCCGCCGGCGTCGGGACGATGGTCGCCGAGGGTGGACTCCCACTGCGCTACGACGGCGACGGGGGAGTGGCCGTGGCGTCCGACCCCAAGGAGGTGCGCGAGTTCGACGGAGTGCAGTACGTCCTCGAGCGCGCGATCGTCACCGATTTCGCCCTCGTCCACGCCCACCGTGCGGACACCGCGGGCAACCTCCAGTTCCGCGGCACCGCACGGAACTTCAACCCGGACGTCGCGATGGCCGGCCGCATCACCATCGTCCAGGCCGAGGAGATCGTCCCGGCGGGACGGATCGACCCGGCCGACGTCCACCTCCCCGGAATCTTCGTCCAGCGCCTCGTCGAGGTGGGACGTCAGGAGACCGGAGTCGAGATCGAGAAGCTGAGTAGCGGCAGGAACGGGGAGGACCGGTCATGAGCTGGACCCACGAGCAGATGGCGGCCCGGATCGCCGCGGACTTCGTCGACGGCCAGTACGTCAACCTGGGGATCGGGATGCCGACCCTCATCCCCGACGTCGTCCCCGGCGGTGTCGAGGTGACCCTGCACTCGGAGAACGGCATCCTCGGCGTGGGCCCGTACCCGACGCCCGAGCAGCTCGACCCGGAGATGATCAACGCCGGCAAGGAGACCATCACGGCAGCCGCCGGGGCGGCGTACTTCTCGTCGTCGGAGTCCTTCGCCATGATCCGGGGCGGAACGGTCGACGTGGCGGTGCTGGGCGCCATGCAGGTCTCACAGGCCGGGGACCTGTCCAACTGGATGATCCCGGGAGCGATGGTCAAGGGCATGGGCGGTGCCATGGACCTGGTCCACGGCGCCGGCCGGGTGATCGTGATGATGGACCACGTCACGCGCAAGGGGGACATCAAGCTCATGGCCGAGAACTCCCTGCCGTACACCGGCCGCCGGTGCGTTCAGCGCGTCGTCACCGACCTGTGTGTCCTCGACATCACCGCCGAGGGGTTCCGGCTCGTCGAACCGGCCCCGGACGTCACGATCGAGGAGATCCGCGCCAAGACGGGCGCCGAGGTCCACACCTAGCGGGACCGCACACCGCCGACTGGCCCCGGGGCGAACAACGGGTGTACGACGGTTCAGGCGATCAACCGGGGGTCGGTTTCTCACTACTGTGGGGACCGACCCCGTCGTCGCCTGAGGAAGGTCCCCACGCATGAGCACCTCCACCCCGGTCACCGTCACCGTTACCGGCGCCGCCGGAAAGATCGCCTACTCGTTGCTCTTCCGCCTGGCGTCCGGCCTGGTCTACGGCCCCGACACACCGGTCCGCCTGCGGCTGCTCGACATCCCGTCCGCGGTCACCGCCGCCGAGGGCGTGGCGATGGAGATCGAGGACTGCGCCCTTCCCCTGGTCGACTCGATCGACATCACCGACGACGCGACCGCGGCGTTCGACGGCACCAACGCCGCGTTCCTCGTGGGGGCCATGCCGCGGGGCAAGGGCATGGAGCGCTCCGACCTGTTGAGCGCGAACGGCGCCATCTTCCGCGACCAGGGGCGCTCGATCAACGCCGGCGCCGCGGACGACATCCGCGTGGTGGTGGTGGGCAACCCCGCCAACACCAACGCCTACATCGCGCACAAGCACGCCCCCGACGTCCCGGCCGGTCGGTTCACCGCCCTCATGCGGCTCGACCACAACCGGGCGCTGAGCCAGCTCGCCACCCGGCTGGGCGCCCCCGTCGCCGACCTCGACGGAGTGGTGGTCTGGGGCAACCACTCGGCCACCCAGTTCCCGGACGTCTCCTATCTCACCCGCGCCGGTGAGCCCGTGACCACCGGCCTCGAGCGGGACTGGCTGGCCGAGACCTTCATCCCCCGGGTCGCGAACCGGGGAGCGGAGATCATCTCCGTCCGCGGGTCGTCCTCCGCCGCGTCGGCGGCCGGCGCGGCGGTCGATCAGATGCGCGACTGGGTCCACGGGACCCCGGGGGAGAGCTGGACCACAGTGGCGCTTCCCTCCGAGGGGCAGTACGGCACCGTCCCGGGAGTGGTCACCGGACTGCCCTGCCGTAGCCGCGGTGCCGAGTGGGAGGTCGTGGAGGGTCTGGGGATCGATGACTTCCAGCGCGCCCGCATCGACGCCTCGGTGGCCGAGTTGATCTCCGAACGCGACGCCGTGCACGCCCTCGGCCTGACCGACTGACCCCGGGGGCGGGGCCCGGGCGGCGTATGTGGGGTCGCGGGCCCGACGGCCTACGATGGTCGGGTGACGACTGCAGCGACTCCCGGCCCCGAGACCGACCGTGCGGACTCCCTCCCCGCCTCCTGGAACCCCGGCGAGGTCGAGTCCGAGCTGTATCAGCGCTGGGTCGACGCCGGCTACTTCGAGGCGGACCCCTCCAGCGACAAGCCGGCGTACTCGGTGGTCCTGCCGCCGCCCAACGTCACCGGCAACCTCCACATGGGGCACGCGCTCGACCACACGCTCATGGACGTGCTCACGCGTCGCAAGCGCATGCAGGGGTTCGAGGTGCTGTGGCTGCCGGGTATGGACCACGCGGGAATCGCCACCCAGACTCTGGTGGACCGCAAGCTCGTCGCCGAGGGGATCGACCGGCACGAGATCGGACGCGAGGCCTTCATCGAGAAGGTCTGGGAGTGGAAGCGCGAGTCCGGCGGGACGATCGGTGAGCAGATGCGCCGGCTCGGCGACGGTGTGGACTGGTCACGCGAGCGGTTCACGCTCGACGAGGGCCTGTCCCGCGCCGTGCAGACCATCTTCGCCGAGCTCTACGACCAGGGGCTGATCTACCGGGCCGAGCGCCTGGTCAACTGGTCGCCGACCCTGCAGACTGCGATCTCGGACATCGAGGTCAAGTACGCCGATGTCGAGGGCGAGCTGGTCAGCTTCCGCTACGGGTCCATGGACGACTCGCAGCCGCACCTGGTGGTGGCCACGACCCGGCTCGAGACGATGCTGGGCGACACGGCGATCGCCGTGCACCCGGAGGACCCGCGGTACGCCCACCTCGTGGGCGCCGAGATCGAGCACCCGTTCCGCGAGGGCTGGACCATGCGCGTCGTGGCGGACGACCACGTGGACCCCGAGTTCGGGACGGGGGCCGTCAAGGTCACGCCCGCGCACGACCCCAACGACTTCGCGATCGGCCAGCGCCACGGGCTGGAGATGCCCACGATCATGGACGCGGCCGGCCGCATCGCCGACACGGGGACACGCTACGACGGGATGGACCGGTTCGAGGCGCGAAGGGTGATCCGCGAGGACCTCGCCGCCGAGGGCCGGATCGTCAAGGAGGTGCGCCCGTACCTGCACTCCGTCGGACACTCGGAGCGCTCCGGCGAGCCGATCGAGCCCCGGCTGTCCCTGCAGTGGTGGGTCAGGGTCGAGGAGTTGGCCCGGATGGCCGGCGATGCCGTGCGCGACGGTGACACGGTGATCCACCCGAAGAGCCAGGAACCGCGCTGGTTCGACTGGGTCGACGACATGCACGACTGGTGCATCTCCCGCCAGCTGTGGTGGGGCCACCGCATCCCCATCTGGTACGGGCCCGACGGCGAGGTCGTCTGCGTGGGCGTCGACGAGCAGCCGCCCGCCGGGTACACGCAGGACACGGACGTGCTCGACACGTGGTTCTCCTCCGGACTGTGGCCGTTCTCGACCATGGGCTGGCCCGACCGTACCGCCGACCTGGAGCGGTTCTACCCCACGTCCGTGCTGGTCACCGGCTACGACATCCTGTTCTTCTGGGTGGCCCGGATGATGATGTTCGGCACCTTCGTGGGCCGCACCCTCACCGGCGACAAGGCCACCCCGGGCCCCGTCCCGTTCACGGATGTGTTCCTCCACGGGCTCGTCCGCGACGAGCACGGTCAGAAGATGTCCAAGTCCAAGGGCAACGGCATCGACCCGCTGGACTGGGTGGACCGATTCGGCGCCGACGCCCTGCGCTTCACCCTGGCCCGGGGCGCCAACCCGGGCGGCGACCTGTCCGTGGGCGACGACGCCGCCCAGGCCTCGCGCAACTTCGCCACCAAGCTCTTCAACGCCACGCGCTTCGCGCTCATGAACGGCGCGAAGGTGGGCGAGCTCCCCGAGGCGTCCGCACTCACCGACGCCGACCGATGGATCCTCCACCGGCTCGGCGAGGTGCGACTGTCGGTCGACGACGCACTGGACCGCTACGAGTTCTCCAAGGCCTGCGAGACGCTCTACCACTTCGCGTGGGACGAGGTGTGCGACTGGTACCTGGAGCTCGCCAAGGTCCAGTTCGGGAACGACGACGAGGCGCGCAGCTCCGAGCGCGCCGAGCACACGCGACTCGTGCTGGGACACGTCCTCGACGTGGTGCTGCGGATGCTGCACCCCGTCATCCCGTTCGTCACCGAGGTGCTGTGGACGGCCCTGACCGGACGCGACTCCGTGGTGATCGCCGACTGGCCCTCCGACGTGGTCCCGGCAGAGGGTGCCGCAGAGTCCGTGCGCCGGGTGGCCGACGCCCAGACCCTCGTCACCGAGATCCGCCGCTTCCGCTCCGACCAGGGCCTCAAGCCGGGCCAGCGGGTGCCCGCACGCGTCACCGGGGTCGACCAGGCGGACCTGCCCGCGGACCTGCTCGACCAGGTGGCCTCGATCGCACGGTTCATACGGGCCGAGGACGACTTCACCGCCACGGCCTCGCTGGAGGTCCGGCTGGGGTTGTCCACGGTGGGGGTCGAGATCGACACCTCCGGGACCATCGACCTGGCCGCCGAACGGCGCCGTCTGGAGAAGGACCTGGCATCCGCTCGGAAGGAACTGGAGACCACCGGGGCCAAGCTGGGCAACGAGGCGTTCCTGGGCAAGGCCCCCGACCACGTGGTGGACAAGATCCGCGCGCGCCGGGATCTCGCCGAGGCCGAGGTCGCCAGGATCTCCGCGCGACTCGAGGGCCTCCCGGCCGGGAGCAACGCCTGATGGCGGGCCATCGGTGGCTCGAGCCACATGACCCGAACGAGGGCTGGGACACTCCGACGGAGGAAGACGTCGCCGAGATGCTCGGTGAGGAGGGCCTGGTCTCCGGGGTCTCCCTCGGGGGGCCACTGCCCGGGGACGAGGACGGTGACGACCACCAGGAGCCGCGCCCGATCCCGGAGGTCGGCAGCCCCGAGTGGCAGGCCGACACCGCAGAGCTCGCGGTGGTCGAGGAGGAACTGGCCACCCGGTGGCCGGAGACCCGCCTCGAACCGAGCCTCGACCGGATCGCGGAGCTCACCTCCGTCCTCGGGGACCCGCAGCACGCCTACCCGGTCGTCCACGTGGCGGGGACCAACGGCAAGACCTCGGTCACCCGGATGGTCGACGCGCTCCTCCGGGCGCTGCACCAGCGCACCGGGCGCAACACGAGCCCGCACCTCCAGACAGTCACCGAGCGCATCGCCCTCGACGGCGAGCCGGTAACCGCGCGTCTGTTCGTGGACACCTACCGCGAACTGCAGCCGTACCTGGAACTGGTCGACCAGCGCTCGGAGTCCGCTGGCGGACCGCGCATGAGCTACTTCGAGGTGATCACCGCGATGGCCTTCGCGGCCTTCGCCGACGCCCCCGTGGACGTGGCCGTGGTGGAGACCGGCATGGGCGGGACCTGGGACGCCACCAACGTGGTGCGGCCGGCCGTCGCCGTCGTCACCCCCATCGGCCTGGACCACACCGACTACCTGGGCGACGACCTGGCGACGATCGCGGGGGAGAAGGCGGGGATCATCCAGCCGGGAGCAGAGGACGAACTGTTGCCGCGGGACCCGATCGCCGTGATCGGTCGCCAGGAGCCCGAGGCGATGGAGGTACTGGTGCGTCGCGCGGTCGAGGTGGGCGCGGTGGTGGCCCGGCTCGGCTCGGAGTTCGACGTGGTCGAGCGCCGCCTCGCGGTGGGCGGTCAGCAGCTCACCCTTCGTGGACTCGGGGGCGAGTACCCGGAGGTGTTCCTGCCGCTGTTCGGTGAACACCAGGCCGAGAACGCCGCCACCGCGTTGGCCGCCGTCGAGGCGTTCTTCGGCGCGGGTCCCGAACGGTCGCTGGACCCCGAACTCATCCGCGCCGGATTCGCCGCCGTGGACAACCCCGGCCGGCTCGAGCGACTCAGCTCGAGCCCGACGGTCCTGGTGGACGCAGCGCACAACGGCCACGGCGGTCGAGCTCTTGCCGAGGCGGTCACCTCCGAGTTCGACTTCAAGAGGCTCGTCGCGGTGGTGGCCATGCTCGACGGCAAGGACGCCGACGCCTTCCTCGCGGCGATCGAGCCGGTGGTCGACGAGGTCGTCATCACCAGGGCCGGGTCGCCGCGCGCGATGGCGCTCGACGACCTCGCGCGCATCGCCGAGGACCGGTTCACCTCACAGCGGGTCCACGTGGTGGAGACCCTCCCCGACGCGATCAGTGCCGCGCTGGACCTTGTGGGTGTCCCAGACCCGACCGCCGACGACGACGTGTCCGGCGTCGGCGTGCTCGTCACGGGATCCGTGGTGACCGCCGGGGCTGCCCGCAGCCTGTTCGGAAAGGACGCACAGTGACCGACCCCGGCTCAGCCGAAGCCAGATCAGCCGTCACCGGTTCCGCCGACCCCGGGGCCACCGCGCACGAACCCTCGGTGGATCCGTGGAAGGGCCTGCGGGGGATCATGGCCGGAACACTGATCCTGGAGGCCATCGTCATCGGGTTGGTCCTCACGGTGATCGCCCGGGTCGACGACGGGGAGCACTTCCAGCCCTGGAAGGTGTGGTTCGTCAGCCTGCTCGCCGTGGCGATGGTCGTGGCCAGTGGTCTGCAGCGACGCCCCTGGGCGATCCCCCTGAACCTCACCCTCGCCGGGTTGGCCGTGGCGGGCTGGGCCGTGCACTGGTCGATGGGCGTCTGCGGCCTGATGTTCGCGGCGGTGTGGGCGTACATCCTGTATCTGCGGCGGGACCTGTCCAAGCGGATGGCGGGCGGCTACCTACCCAGTCAGCACGACTGACTATTGCCGGGTACTTGTAGCATTGCGGCCGTGACCGAGAGAACCTTTTTCCTCATCAAGCCCGACGGCGTCCAGCGAGGCCTGACCGGGACCATTCTGGCGCGTATCGAGGCCAAGGGCCTCACGCTCGTGGCCATGGACATGCGCCGGGTGCCGCGGGAGACCGCGGCCGAGCACTACGCCGAGCACGCCGAGCGTCCGTTCTACGGTGACCTGCTCGAGTTCATCACCTCCGGGCCGGTCGTGGCCGGTGTCGTCGAGGGGCCGCGCGCGATCGCCGCATGGCGCCAGTTGGCCGGCGGAACCGACCCGGTGGAGAAGGCCGCCCCGGGCTCGATCCGGGGCGACTTCGGACTGGAGACCCAGTTCAACCTGGTGCACGGGTCGGATTCCGAGGAGTCCGCGGCACGCGAGATCGCCTTGTGGTTCCCCGGACTCTGATCCGAGTCGATCAGCAGCGATAGCGCTGAACGCGCCCGTCGGTCCCCGGACCGGCGGGCGCGTTTCTCTCTCACCGAGCCCGCGCGGCGACGGATCGTCGGCGTATGTGGGAGAATGTCGGAAGCCCACATTCTTGGCGAGCGGACCTCCAGTTCGCCCCGGATCGGGCGCCCGCCATCCGCGGGCCGGATCACACCGGAGTCGCGGACCACAAGACATAGCCCCACCCGAGGTGGGGCCCAGATAGAAATGCCGACCCCGTGCGGCGGCGTGGGTCACCGGAGTCCTTCCGGTGACGTGATCGCGCCCGGAGTCCGGCCAGAGGAGACACGTGTCGGATTCGAACCTGACCATCGACGATCTCAATGCGCTTCCGGAGAAGATGCGCGCGCACGCGGCCGCCAAGGCCGTGGGGATGACCAGCAAGGAGTTCCTGGCCGCCATGGCCGGAATCGGCGTGGAGGTCAGGAGCGCCCAGTCCGGCGTGACGCGCGAGGTGCTGCTCACCTGGTTCGCCAGCCGTGGGGAGGGCGGCGCCCCCGCGTCGGAGGCTGCTCCCGCCGTGGACGACGCACCGGTGGAGAAGCCCTCCCGCACGTCCTCGGCAGAGAACGCCCCCGCCGAGAAGGCCCCCGCCAAGAAGGCCGCCGCGAAGAAGGCCGTCGCCAAGAAGGCCGCGGCCGAGAAGGCTCCGGCGAAGAAGGCTGCAGCCGAGAAGCCCTCCCGCGAGACCTCGGCGGAGGAGCTCTCCCGCGAGTCGTCAGCCGAGGAGGCCCCAGCGAAGAAGGCCCCCGCCAGGAAGGCGCGCAAGGCCGCGGCGGAGAAGACGGCACCCGCCGCCGCGGACGGTCCCACCGCGGAGCCCACGACCGGAAAGAAGTCCACGTCGCAGGCTCCGGTCCGTCGACCCCTGCCGGAGATGTCGATCGTGACCGGTGAGGTGGGCACCGCGGAGCCGGGCAACCGCCGCCGGTCCACCGCGACGCCCTCGTTCTCCCCGCTGTTCCTCTCTCCCGACGAGGCCGCCGCCAAGGCCGAGCGGGAGCGCCCCGCGCGCACGAAGTCCGGTGGGTCCGAGACGTCGCGCGCCGGACAAACCCGGACCGGGCAAACCCGGCCGGACCAGCCGAACGCCGGGACCACGGACGAGACGGGAACCCGGGGCGACTCCGACACCCCCGGGACGGCTGACATCTCCGGCACCGCCGGGGCCCCGGAGACCACCGACGCCTCCAAGATCGCCGACGCCTCGGAGTCCACCGACACCAACGACGACCAGAACGACAACGGTGAGGGTGGTAGCCGTCGCCGCCGGCGTGGCCGTCGCGGCCGCGGGCGTGGTCGGGGCGAGAACTTCGACGACCAGAACGGCGAGGACGACGAGAACGACGCGTCGACGGACGACTCCGATGACGCCCGCGACGACACCTCCGGCGACCGCCGGGACCAGCGTTCCGGCGGCTCCGGCGGCGCTGACCGTCGTGACGACTCCGGCTCGGCGGACACGGCCGACGGGCGGTCCGAGTCGGGGGACGAGTCCTCCGAGGACGACTCCGACGACTCCGACGGGTCACCGTCCGGGTCGCGTCGGCGTCGCCGTCGTCGTCGTCGTGGTGGGGGTTCGGGCAACGACGACACCCAGGCCTCCGGCGACGACTCTCCCGACACCGAGGTCCAGGAGCAGCGCGAGCCGCGCCGTCGC
>NZ_JAALEE010000555.1:0-3254 GCF_014145265.1 Dietzia sp. CW19
GTGCCGGCCCGCCCCCGGGGACTGCTCGGCGACGGTGTCGGCCGAGTGTCGGCCGCCGACGAGTGCCGATTCGCGGTGGGCGCCGCCGTCGGTGTCCTCGCCGTCCGTGGCGGTGCTCGTCCCCTGCTCGGCGGACTCCTCCGCGGTCTCCAGCGCCGACCCCTCGACGTCGACGGTGGGGAGGAGCCTGTCCAGCCACCGGGGCAGGCCCCAGGCCCGCTCGCCGAGGAGGAACATCACGGCCGGGATGATGGTCATGCGCACCACGAACGCGTCGAACAGCACGGCGATCGCCAGCGCGAAGCCCATCACCTTGATGAACTGCTCGTCGATCGTCATGAAGGCGGCGAAGACGCTGATCATGATCAACGCGGCGGCGGTGACGACGCGGGCCCCGTGTTTGAAGCCGTTGGCGACCGCGTTGTGTGCGGTCTTGCCGTGCACCCACCCCTCGCGCATCCTCGTGACCAGGAACACCTGGTAGTCCATCGCCAGACCGAACACGATGCCGATGAGCATGATCGGCAGGAAGCTGATGACGGGTTGCGGATCGGAGATGATCCCGCCCCAGCCCTCCTGCCAGATCGCCACGGTGATGCCGAAGGTCGCCGCGACCGAGAGGCCGAAGCCCAGCGCCGCGATCAGCGGCACCCAGATCGACCGGAACACCAGCATGAGCAGGATGAACGCGAGCGCCAGCACGATGGCGATGTACGGCAGCAGCACCTCGGTGAGTCGTTCGGAGATGTCCTCGTAGATCGGGGTGACGCCGGTGACGGAGTAGGTGCCCCCGGTCTCCTGTTCGAAGGCCGCGACCCCGGACCTGATCTCCGCGAGCACGTCCGCGGCCCGCTCGTCGGTCGCACCGTACTCGGGCGTGACGAGGAGCTGGGCGGCGTCACCCGACTCGTTGGTCTCGATGATCTGCGCGTTCTGCACTCCGTCGAGCGCCTGGATGTCCGCCGCGGCGGTGGCCCACGCGGCCGGACGCTCCTCCTCCGCGACATCGAGCGTGTCCACGAAGGCGATCATGGGGGCGTTGCGACCGGGGCCGAACGCCTCGTCGGTCATGTCGTAGGCCACGCGGTTCGGGGTGTCCGGGGCCATCGTGCCGTCGGACGGCATGGCCAGTCGCAGCTGCACGGCCGGCAGGGCCAGCAGGACGAGTAGCAGGACACCGGCGGTCGCGAAGAACACGGGACGGGCGCGGATGCGGCGCACCCACATCAGGCCCATCGTCGGCTTCTCGTCCTCCGGGTCGGGCGCCTTGACGCCCTTGACGCGGGCCGCGAAGAGCCTGGTCCCGACGGCACCGAGGATGGCGGGCAGCAGCGTGATGGCGACCAGGACCGCGATCGCGACGGTCGCCGCGGCGGACAGCGCCATCGCGGTGAGGAACGGGATGTTGATGATCGACAGGGCCGCGAGGGCGACGAGCACGGTGAGTCCGGCGAAGACGACGGCGGAGCCGGCCTTGCCGACCGCCAGCCCGGCGAGGTGCGCGCGCTGCCTGGCGTCGATGGCCTTGAGCTTCTCCGCGAGTTCGGCCGGTTCGAGGTCGTTCCCCCCGATGTGTTTGACCAGCTCGGTGCGGAACCGGGAGACGATGAACAGCGCGTAGTCGATGCCCACGGCGAGACCGATCATGGACGCCAGGGTCGGCGTCATGGTGTTGATCGTGTCCGTGAAGGCGGTGGCCGCGAAGATGCCCGCGATGCCGATCCCGACGCCGATGATCCCGGTGAGCAGCGGCATCCCCGCGGCGATCAGCGAACCGAAGGTGACGAGGAGGATCACCGCCGCCACCGCGATGCCGATGAGCTCGCCGATGGCGCTGATCTCGGACATCTGGAAGGCGTTCCCGGAGTACGCGATGGTCAGGTCGCCCTCGTGCCCGGCCACGACGTCCGCGAAGGCGTCGCGGTCCTCGGCGTCGATGTCCATGGTCGTCTCGGCCGCGAACAGGACCTGGACGGTGCCGGTCGTCTCGTCCCCGCTCAGCGGGCTCAGGGCCGCGATGTCGGCCTCGATCTGCTCCTGCGGGATCTCCTGGGCGGCCTTGGCCTCGGTCAGCTGCTGGGACAGCCCCTCGGCGGCGATCACCGGGTTGACGATCGCGTCGGTGTCGGCGAGGAAGTCCAGCTCCCGCACCTGTGCGAGGAATGCGTCGACGTCCTCCGTCACCGCCGGATCGGTGAGGGTGCTGCCCTCCGGGGCCCGGATGACCACTGTCCCCGTGGGGGCGTCGAGTTGGTCCCCCGCCCCGGCGAACCGCTCCTGCATCTCCTCCTGGGTCTCGATCGACTCCAGGCCCGGGATCGAGAAGGTGGTGCTGGTCTGCTGCGACATCGTGGCCGCGGCGGTGCCGACGCCGACGATCAACAGCATCCAGGCCGCGATGAACCGCCACCTGAACAGATAGGCGGACCGCCCGATGCGGTAGAGGAATGACGCCATGCGCTGGCTCCTGGTGCGTAGGTGCGGGAAGCGGAACCCTCGCAGTTTTGCACGGTCACTGCACCATTGCACAGCCCGTGCAACCAGTTGTGGCGAACGCCACCCTGACCGGACGGGCGGCCCGCCTTGTCGATACCCCCCGGGGTATGTACAGTCGTGGCACACCCCTCGCAGGGAACACCGACCGACAAGGAGAGCACCATGCTTCTCGAACGCATCTACGACGAGGACCTGGCCCAGGCCGGCTACTTCATCGGCTGCCAGGCCAAGGGCGAGGCCGTGGTGGTCGACGCCCGCCGCGACATCCGCGAGTACCTGGACCTGGCCGCGCGCCACGGCATGACCATCACCGCGGTCACCGAGACCCACATCCACGCCGACTACCTGTCCGGCACCCGCGAACTCGCGGCCGCCACCGGGGCGACCGTCTACGTCTCCGGCGAGGGCGGTGACGACTGGCAGTACCGCTTCGCCGCGGAGCGCCTGTACCACGGCGACCGGCTGACACTCGGCAACATCACCGTCGAGGCCGTGCACACCCCGGGCCACACGCCGGAGCACCTGTCGTTCCTCATCACCGACGGCGCGTTCGCCGATACCCCCGGGTACATGCTGACCGGCGACTTCGTCTTCTCCGGCGACCTCGGCCGGCCCGACCTGCTCGACGAGGCCGCGGGCGGGGTCGACACCCGTTTCGCCGGCGCCAAGCAGATCTTCCGGAGCCTGAAGGACTCGTTCGTCACGCTGCCGGACCACGTCCAGGTCTTCCCGGGCCACGGCTCGGGCAGCGCCTGCGG
>NZ_JAALEE010000555.1:3452-3883 GCF_014145265.1 Dietzia sp. CW19
CGGCAGGGTCCGGACGTCCTCGGACCGCTGGCCCCGCTGCGCCGTTACGACTCCGCGGAGGTGGCCGACGCCCTCGAGACGAACGAGGTCGTCGTCGTCGACACCCGTGGCCAGGACGAGGTCCACGCCGGCACCGTCCCCGGTGCGCTCAACATCCCCGGCGTCGACAAGGCCGCCTCCTTCGGCGCCTGGGTGTACGACCCCGAGTTTGAGGACACGCCCCTGGTGGTGCTCGCCCGGGACGTCGAGATGGCCGAGGCGTTGCGGGATCACCTGCTGCGGGTCGGCATCGACACCGTCACCGGCTACACCACCGGCCTCGAGGGTCTGCCCATGACGACCCCCGAGATGATCGGGCCCGACGAGCTGGACGCGTTCGACGCCGCCATGGTCCTAGACGTGCGGAACAAGACCGAGCACTCCGACGGCCA
>NZ_JAALEE010000060.1:0-2679 GCF_014145265.1 Dietzia sp. CW19
GCGGACACCGCGGCGCCGGCGGCGACGGCCAGGACGGCCGCGCGACCGCGGAGGGCGTGCGGGGGAGCGGGGAGGCGGTGACGCCCTCCGCTGTGTGCTCCGGAGGCGGGTACGACGACAGGAGTCGCTGGTGGTACGTGCTGCGACTCGTTCTTCACCGGTGGCGTTTCCCCTCTGAGGTCGTGCTGTGATCTTTCCGTGATCAAGACGTCCCCCAAAGTAACGGATCGGCAACGGTGCCGCAAGGTAACGGGCCGTCCGATGGGGAGGGGTGGATCACACCGGTGTGACTCCAGTGATTGAGGGGCTTGGAGTTGAGTGCCGTGCCGCGAGTGGTGGCGGGAGGGGCGTCGCGCGCCCGGTGATCTGTGACCCGACACACACGTCTACCCCCAGGGTGCGACGGGCGACACACTGCCCGCTTAGGATGAGGGTTGACTCGGCTTTCAACAGGGCCGGGCGAATCTACCCACGTCAAGATGGTGAGCTGATGGATCTCTTTGAATACCAGGCAAAGGCTCTTTTCGCGAAGCATGACGTCCCCACCACCCCGGGGCGCGTCGCGGATACCGCGGAGGAGGCCGAGAAGGTCGCGGCCGAGATCGGCAAGCCTGTCGTCGTCAAGGCGCAGGTCAAGGTCGGAGGCCGTGGCAAGGCCGGCGGCGTGAAGCTGGCGGAGGACGCCGCCGAAGCGCGCGCGCGGGCCGAGGACATCCTTGGCCTGGACATCAAGGGCCACATCGTCAAGAAGCTCCTCGTGGCCGAGGCCAGCGACATCGCGGAGGAGTACTACATCTCCTTCGTGCTCGATCGTTCCAACCGCAACTACCTCGCCATGTGCTCGGTCGAGGGTGGCGTGGAGATCGAGCAGGTCGCCGAGGAGTCCCCGGACCGCCTCGCGCGGATCAACATCGACCCCACCGTCGGTGTCGACGTGGCCAAGGCGCGCGAGATCGCGGCCGCCGGCCACCTCCCCGAGGAGGTGCTGGACGCGGCCGCCGTGACCATCGCCAAGCTGTACGAGGTGTTCGTCAACGAGGACGCCACCCTCGTCGAGGTCAACCCGCTCGTTCGTACCCCGAACGACGAGATCCTCGCGCTGGACGGCAAGGTCACCCTGGACGAGAACGCCGAGTTCCGTCACAAGGAGATGTTCGCGGACTTCGCCGACGCCGGCACCACGGATCCCCTCGAGCAGAAGGCCGCGGAGAACGACCTCAACTACGTCAAGCTCGACGGTCAGGTCGGCATCATCGGCAACGGCGCCGGGCTGGTCATGTCCACGCTCGACGTCGTCGCCTACGCCGGCGAGAACCACGGGGGCGTCAAGCCCGCCAACTTCCTCGACATCGGCGGCGGCGCCTCGGCCGAGGTCATGGCCAACGGGCTCGACGTGATCCTCGGCGACGAGCAGGTCAAGAGCGTCTTCGTCAACGTGTTCGGCGGCATCACCGCCTGTGACGCGGTGGCCAACGGCATCGTCAAGGCCCTGGAGATGCTGGGCGACGAGGCCAACAAGCCGCTGGTCGTCCGCCTGGACGGCAACAACGTCGAGGAGGGTCGCAAGATCCTCGCCGACGCCAATCACCCGCTCGTGACCCTGGCCGACAACATGGACTCCGGCGCCGACAAGGCCGCCGAGCTGGCCTCCAAGTAGGAAGAGTAGGAACAACCAGATATGTCGATCTTCCTCAACTCAGGCAGCAAGGTCATCGTCCAGGGCATCACCGGCGGCGAGGGCACCAAGCACACCGCCCGCATGCTCGCGGCCGGGACCCAGGTCGTCGGTGGCGTCAACGCCCGCAAGGCCGGCACCACCGTGGCCCACAAGGACGCCGACGGCAACGACGTCGAGCTTCCCGTGTTCGGCAGCGTCTCCGAGGCCATGGAGGCCACCGGTGCCGACGTGACGATCCTCTTCGTCCCGCCGCCGTTCACCAAGGACGCCATCATCGAGGCCATCGACGCGGAGATCCCGCTGGCCGTGGTCATCACCGAGGGCGCCCCGGTCCTGGACACCGCCGACGCGTGGAACTACAACGTGTCCAAGGGCAACAAGACCCGCATCATCGGCCCCAACTGCCCGGGCATCATCACGCCGGGCGAGTCGCTGGTCGGCATCACGCCGGCCAACATCGCCGGCAAGGGCCCGATCGGACTCGTGTCCAAGTCGGGCACCCTGACCTACCAGATGATGTACGAGCTGGCCGACTACGGCTTCTCGACCGCCATCGGTATCGGCGGCGACCCGATCATCGGCACCACGCACATCGACTGCATCGAGGCCTTCGAGAACGACCCGGAGACCAAGGTCATCGTGATGATCGGCGAGATCGGCGGCGACGCCGAGGAGCGCGCGGCCGATTACATCAAGGCCAACGTCACCAAGCCGGTCGTCGGCTACGTGGCGGGCTTCACGGCTCCCGAGGGCAAGACCATGGGCCACGCCGGCGCCATCGTGTCGGGCTCCGCGGGTACCGCGCAGGCCAAGCAGGACGCCCTCGAGGCCGCCGGTGTCAAGGTCGGCAAGACGCCGTCCGCGACCGCGGCGCTCGCCAAGGAGATCCTCGACGCGATGTGATCCGCCCGCGGCAGCCCTCCGGGCCGCCGCGAGTGAGCGTTCCCCGACCCCCGCCCATCCCCGGATGGCGGGGGTCGCGGCGTGCCGGGGGCGGGCGA
>NZ_JAALEE010000556.1:0-205 GCF_014145265.1 Dietzia sp. CW19
CCCCAGCGCCGACGCCGGCCCCGGCCGCGGCCACCCCGTCGCTCGCGAAGAGCGAGGACAGCGGTGCCGCCAACTCCGACACGCATCTGCGTGCGGCCCGCGTTCTCGCGATGGCGCAGGAGATGGCGGACCGGCTGACCGGGGAGGCCAAGAAGGAGTCCGACGGGCTCATGGCCAAGGCGCGCGGCGAGTCCGATCGGCTGGA
>NZ_JAALEE010000556.1:270-4327 GCF_014145265.1 Dietzia sp. CW19
GTCGGAGAAGATGGTCGGCGACGCCCGCAGGGAGGCCGACAAGATCCTCGGCGAGGCCAAGACCAAGTCCGACGGGATCGTCAAGGACGCCCAGTCACGCTCCGAGCAGCAGATCAAGGAAGCCCAGGCCAAGGCGGACGCCCTGCAGGCCGACGCGGAGCGCAAGCACACCGAGATCATGGCCACCATCAACCAGCAGCGTGGCGTGCTCGAGGGCCGGATCGACCAGCTGCGGACCTTCGAGAAGGACTACCGCAGTCGCCTCACCAGCTACCTCGAGAACCAGCTGTCCGAGCTCGGGAAGTCCGGATCGGCTGCCCCGGCCGCCCCGGCGGAGAACGCCGGTGCGCCCGACCAGGGTGCCAAGAAGGACGGCGGCCACCGCGCCGAGTAGTCCTCCCGCGTCGACGCGTCCGGTCCCCGCCCCTGCCCAGGGTGCGGGGACCGACGTATATTCGGGGAGTGGGACCGCCCCGGAACAGGCGCGCCCCACGACACGCACCACGGCAGGAGGAACGCATGCTCGTCGCCGCACTCGGACTGACGATCCTCGGATTCGTCTTCCTCGTCGCCGCCGTCGCCACCGGTCAGATCGGGTGGGCGTGGGCCTGCATCGTGGTCGGCGCCCTCGGCCTGCTGCTGCTGGTCATGGATCTCATCCGCGGGAGATCCGCGCGTGACGGGTCCGGACGGGACCCGTCAGAGGTGGCGGACGCGGCGGACTCCCACGCCGACAGGTAACATCACCCCATGTCCGGCGGTGAGCCGGATGCGCTGCGATCCGGCCATCACCGGGGAGCGCTCGGAAGAACAGCCGGTCCCGTGGAGGGGGCGGCTCAGTAGAACCGAACGGGGGAGCCCGACCGGCCCCCGACCCATGAGTGGGCGTCGCACCGTCGTCGTCAAACGGGGTGGTACCGCGGACGGACGCGCCAGTCGTGTCCGGATCGTCCCCGAGCGCAGGCCTGTCGGCCCCACGGGTACCCACTCGTGCGGGCCCCGTACCGCGAGGAGTCCGCCCGCATGAGCACCGAGCCCACCGCCACGGGTAGCGCCTACCCGATTCTCGACCTCACCGGCGGCACCACGGCACAGTCGCCGTCGTTCCCCGCCCTCGAGGAGACCGTCCTGGCCCGGTGGGACCAGCGCGACACCTTCCGGGAGTCCGTCCGCAGACGGGCGGACGCCGAGGAATACGTCTTCTACGACGGCCCCCCGTTCGCCAACGGCCTACCCCACTACGGGCATCTGCTCACCGGGTACGTCAAGGACGTGATCCCGCGCTACCGCACCATGCGCGGATACCTGGTCGAGCGCCGCTTCGGATGGGACTGTCACGGTCTGCCGGCCGAGCTCGAGGCCGAGAAGCAGCTGGGGATCACCGAGAAGTCGCAGATCCTCGACATGGGTCTGGCCGAGTTCAACTCGGCCTGCGAGAAGTCGGTCCTGCGCTACACCGACGAGTGGGAGGAGTACGTCCACCGTCAGGCCCGTTGGGTGGACTTCGAGAACGACTACAAGACGCTGGACATCGACTTCACCGAGTCCGTCCTGTGGGCGTTCAAGCGGCTCTACGACAAGGGCCTGGTCTACAAGGGTTTCCGCGTGCTGCCGTACTCCTGGTACGAGCAGACGCCCCTGTCCAACCAGGAGACCCGGTTGGATGACGCGTACAAGATGCGTCAGGACCCCGCGGTCACCGTCGGCCTGCCGCTCGAGGCGCCGCAGTCCAGCCCGCTCCACGGCGCCGAGGCGCTGGTCTGGACCACCACCCCCTGGACCCTGCCGTCCAACCTGGCCGCCGCCGTCCACCCCGACATCGACTACTGCGTGGTGCAGGTGAACTCCGGTGAGCTCGCCGGCCGCCGCTTCGTGGTGGCCGAGGCCCGCCGCGGGGTGTATGCGCCCGAGTTCGGCGAGGACGCCGAGGTGGTGGCGACGGCGAAGGGCGCCGACCTGGTGGGTCTGACGTACGTCCCGCCGTTCGACTTCTTCGCCGGCCACCCCGGCGCGCACGTCGTGCTGTCGGCGGACTACGTCACCACCGAGTCGGGCACCGGCATCGTCCACCTCGCGCCGGCCTTCGGTGAGGAGGACAAGGACGCCTGCGACGCGGCCGGTATCGAGTTGGTCATCCCGGTCGGCCCCGACGGCAAGTTCACCGCCGAGGTGCCCCCGTACGCGGGCCAGCTGGTCTTCGACGCCAACGCGCCCATCTCACGCGACCTGCGTGCCGCGGGTCGCCTGATCCGGCACGAGACCATCGAGCACTCCTACCCGCACTCCTGGCGCTCCGGGCAGCCGTTGATCTACATGGCCCTGCCGGCCTGGTTCGTCAAGGTCACCGCGTTCCGGGACCGGATGGTCGAGCTCAATCGCGAACACATCACGTGGATGCCGGAGCACGTGCGCGACGGGCAGTTCGGCAAGTGGCTCGAGGGCGCGCGGGACTGGAACATCAACCGGAACCGGTACTGGGGCGCGCCGATCCCCGTGTGGGAGTCGGACGACCCGGCCTACCCGCGCGTGGACGTCTACGGCTCCCTCGACGAGCTCGAGGCCGACTTCGGGGTGCGGCCCACCGATCTGCACCGTCCGTACATCGACGAGCTGACCCGGCCCAACCCCGACGACCCGACCGGCAGATCCACCATGCGGCGGGTGGCCGACGTGTTCGACTGCTGGTTCGAGTCCGGGTCCATGCCGTTCGCGCAGGTCCACTACCCCTTCGAGAACAAGGAGTGGTTCGAGACCCACAACCCGGGCGACTTCATCGTCGAGTACAACGGTCAGACCCGCGGCTGGTTCTACACGCTGCACGTGCTGGCCACGGCGCTGTTCGACCGTCCCGCGTTCACGCACGTCGCCGCCCACGGGATCGTGCTGGGCAACGACGGGCTCAAGATGAGCAAGTCCAAGGGCAACTACCCGGACGTCAACGAGGTCTTCGCCCGCGACGGCTCCGATGCCATGCGATGGTTCCTCATGAGTTCCCCCATCCTCCGCGGTGGCAATCTCGTGGTGACCGAACAGGGCATCCGCGAGGGTGTGCGTCAGGCCATGCTGCCGCTCTGGAACTCCTACAGCTTCCTGCAGCTGTACGCCGCCGAGCGCGCCACCTGGCGCACGGACTCCCCGCACGTGCTGGACCGGTACATCCTGTCCCGGTTGGCCACGACCCGGGACGCGATGACCGAGGCCCTGGAGACCACGGACATCGCCGCCGCCTGCGACGAACTGCGACAGTTCGCCGACGCCCTGACCAACTGGTACGTGCGCAGGTCGCGCTCCCGGTTCTGGGCGGGGGAGGCCTCCGGTCAGGACTCCCGCGACGCCTTCGACACCCTCTACACGGTGCTGGAGACGACGATGCGGCTCGCCGCCCCGCTCCTCCCGCTCATGTCGGAGGTCGTGTGGACCGGCCTGACCGGGCGGGAGTCGGTCCACCTCGCGGACTGGCCGGCCGCCGACGAGCTCCCGCGCGACGCCGGGTTGGTCGAGGCCATGGAGGCCGTGCGGTCGGTGTGTTCGACCGTCTCCTCCGTGCGCAAGGCCAAGCAGCTGCGCGTGCGCCTGCCCCTGAACTCCCTCACCGTGGCGATGCCCGACGCCGAGAGGCTCGAGCCGTTCACCGGGATCATCGCCGACGAGGTCAACGTGCGCCACGTCCACCTGACGAGCGACGTGGCCGCCCACGGGCGGATGGAGCTGGCCGTCAACGCCCGCGCGGCGGGGCCGCGGTTGGGCAAGCAGGTTCAGGCGTGCATCAAGGCCGCCAAGACGGGGGACTGGTCCGAGGCCGACGGGGTGGTCATCGCCGGTGGGGTCGAACTGCAGGAGGGCGAGTACGAACACCGCCTCGTGGCCGCGGACCCGGAATCGACGGCCGCGCTCCCGGGCGGGGCCGGGCTGGTGGTGCTGGACCTGACCGTCACCGAGGAGCTGGAGGCGGAGGGCTGGGCCAAGGACCGGATCCGTGAGATCCAGGAGGCCCGCCGCGGCGCCGGGTTCGACATCTCCGACCGCATCCGGGTGCGCCTGGAGGTCCCGGCGGCCC
>NZ_JAALEE010000061.1:0-5545 GCF_014145265.1 Dietzia sp. CW19
TCCATCGCCCACGCCCCGCCCGGGTCGCAGCTGCGCATCCGGGTATCGGACGGCGCACTGTCCGCCGCCGTCCTCGGCACCACCCCCGCCGCGGGACGGCCCGCGGCCACCACCACACCGCCCGAGCCCGCCACACCCGAGGAGCAGTCCTGATGTCCGACGAGCAGACCCCCGTCTCCCAGCTCGGCTACGAGGAGGCCCGCGACGAGTTGATCGAGGTGGTCCGCATCCTCGAGGCCGGAGGCCAGGACCTGGACGCGTCCCTGGCGCTCTGGGAGCGGGGCGAGGAGCTCGCCGCGCGGTGCACGGAGCACCTCGACGGTGCGCGTGACCGGATCGATGCGGTGCTGGGCGACGACGACGACGCCGGAAGCCGTACCTAGGAGGCCACACCCCCCGCGCGCCCGGCCGGCCAGGGTCGATCTGGCGGCGGTCGAACCGGTGGCGGTCGAACCGCTGGCTACCGGCTGCTCGGGAGCGGTTCGGCGTCCTGGACGGCCGCGGCCAGCTCCTCGAAGTCCGAGGTGGTGGCCGACCCGGTCACCGCCACCCTGACGTCGTCCAGGTCCAGCACCCACACCGGACGGACGTCGTCACCGGTGAACACGGTCCACTCCCGCCCGGTCACCGGCACGATCGTCCGGCTCGGTCGCGGCCCGCCGTTCAGTGACCGGAACGCCTCCTCGGGGGCGTCGGACTGGACAAGTTCGACGAAGCTCCGCTCCCCCGTCACCCAGCCGACGTGGCTCGAGGTGGTGCCGGCGAAGCTCTCGACCCGACCCGAGTTCGAGGTCCACCCCTCCGGGACGACCGGGGACCGGACCGGGAAGTCCAGGCTGCGGGCGTCCTGGCGCAGGGAGGCCTCGGCGTCGAACTCCGGGATCGCGCCCTGCTGTGGTCCGGACGGGCTGAAGGTGCACTGGCCCGCGACACCGGCGAAGATGCCGACAATCGCCATGAGCACCACCACCGACCAGAACATGTCGCGGTTGCCCTGCAGGATTCTCGGTTTCGGCTCGGCCACGGCGTCCAGTATCCCACCCACCCGGGGCAGGTCGGGCGCCTGACCCCCGGCGGGGGCCGGGAGGTGCAACAATGAGCGCCGACACCCCATCGTGCGGCGAGCGGCCACGGTTACTCGCACGCAGCTATCCGAGGAGCCCGACGCCACATGTCAGACGCCCTACGCCCCGACCGTAACCTCGCCATGGAGCTCGTCCGAGTCACCGAGGCCGCCGCGCTCGCGGCCGGCCGGTGGGTGGGCCGGGGCGACAAGCTCGGGGGTGACGGCGCGGCCGTGGACGCCATGCGCGAGCTGATCGGCACCGTCGACATGGACGGCGTCGTGGTGATCGGGGAGGGCGAGAAGGACGAGGCGCCGATGCTGTTCAACGGCGAGAAGGTCGGCACCGGGCACGGTCCCGCGGTCGACGTGGCCGTGGACCCGATCGACGGGACGCGCCTCATGGCCGAGGGCCGACCCAACTCCATCGCCGTCATCGCGGTCGCGGAGCGGGGGGCGATGTTCGACCCCTCCGCGGTGTTCTACATGCGCAAGATCGCCGTGGGGCCGGACGCGGTCGGTCACATCGACCTGTCCAAGTCCACCGAGTGGAACATCCTGTCCGTGGCCAAGGCCAAGAACATCGACGTCGGCGACATGACGGTGTGCGTCCTCGACCGCCCCCGGCACGCCGAACTCATCGCGGAGATCCGCGCGGCCGGCGCCAAGGTCCGGCTGATCATGGACGGGGACGTGGCCGGAGGCGTGGCCGCCGCCTCCGACGACAGCTCGGTGGACATGCTCATGGGGATCGGCGGCACCCCGGAGGGGATCATCACCGCCTGCGCCATGAAGTGCATGGGCGGGGAGATCCAGGGGCAGCTCTGGCCGCAGGACGACGCCGAGCGCCAGAAGGCCGTCGACGCCGGCCTCGACGTGGATGCGTTCCTCGGCACCGACGATCTGGTCCAGGGCGACAACTGCTTCTTCGCGGCGACCGGCATCACCAACGGCGACATGGTCCGTGGCGTCAGCTACCGCTCGAACGGCGCCGTCACCAGGTCGCTGGTCATGCGATCGAAGTCGGGCACGGTCCGGCACGTCGAGGCCCGCCACCGCATGGAGAAGCTCCGCGAGTTCTCGGCGGTCGACTACGGCCAGGGGACGCGCCACGGCTGACCCCACCCGGGTCCGCCGCGCCGAGAGCGCCTGCACGGTGCGGCGTGCCCGCCTACTCTGACCGTATGGCTGACCAGAGTGGATTCCGTATCGAGCACGACACCATGGGCGAGGTCCGGGTACCCGTCGACGCGCTCTGGCGGGCCCAGACGCAGCGGGCGGTGGAGAACTTCCCGGTCTCGGGCAGCGGTCTCGAGCGAGCACAGATTCGCGCCCTCGGCCTACTCAAGTCCGCCTGCGCGACCGTCAACGGCCGTCTCGGTCTCCTCGAGAAGACCAAGGTCGACGCCATCGTGTCCGCGGCCGGACGGATCGCGGAGGGTGAGGTCGACGACCACTTCCCCGTCGACGTGTTCCAGACCGGCTCCGGAACCAGCTCGAACATGAACGCCAACGAGGTCATCGCCTCGATGTGCGCGGCCGAGGGCGTCACGGTCCACCCGAACGACGACGTCAACATGTCGCAGTCCTCCAACGACACCTTCCCCACCGCCACGCATGTCGCCGCGACGGAGTTGGCGCTGACCGAGCTCGTCCCCGCGCTGGGGGTGCTGGCCGGGTCGTTCGAGCGCAAGTCCGTCGAGTGGCGGGAGGTGGTCAAGTCCGGCCGCACCCATCTCATGGACGCGGTGCCCGTGACCCTCGGCCAGGAGTTCGGGGGGTACGCGCGCCAGATCCGGGCCGGGGCCGAGCGCGTGTGCGCCACCCTGCCCCGGGTGGGCGAGCTCCCGATCGGTGGCACCGCGGCCGGCACCGGACTCAACGCGCCGGACGGTTTCGGCTCCGCGGTGGTCGAGGAACTGCGCTCACTCACGGGGCTCGAGGAGCTGCGCCTGGCGGAGGACCCGTTCGAGGCGCAGTCCGCCCGCGACGGTCTCGTGGAGCTCTCCGGTGCGCTGCGCACGATCGCCGTCTCGCTCACCAAGATCGCCAACGACGTCCGGTGGATGGGGTCCGGACCCATGACGGGGTTGTCCGAGATCCACCTGCCGGACCTGCAGCCCGGGTCGTCGATCATGCCCGGCAAGGTCAACCCCGTACTGTGCGAGACCATCTCCCAGGTCGCCGCCCAGGTCGTGGGCAACGACGCGGCCGTGGCCTGGGCCGGCGCCACCGGGGCCTTCGAGCTCAACACGGCGATCCCGGTGATGGCCCGCAACGTCCTGGAGTCCGCCCGGATCCTCACCACGTCCACGACCCTGTTCGCCGAACGCTGCATCGACGGGATCGAGCCGGACGTCGAGCGGATGCGCCGGTACGCCGAGTCCTCGCCCTCGATCGTCACCCCGCTCAACTCGGCGATCGGCTACGAGGAGGCCGCCCGGGTGGCCAAGCACGCCCTGGCGGAGGGGTTGACGATCCGCGAGGCCGTCATCGCCCTGGGCTTCGTCCCCGACCCGCTGAGCGAGGACGAGCTGGACCGCCGCCTCGACGTGTTGGGGATGACGGGCCTCGACCGCGAGCGCTGACCCCGGACGCGGTCTGCCGCACGGGGCCGACGAGACCCGGTGAGGAACACCGCGCTGCGTGCCCGGTCCGGGCACGCAGCGCGGTGTCTGCTCACCCGTCGGTCATGCCGCGGTGATCCGGCGCAGCTCCCCCGGCTCGGCGTCCGGGTGGAACTCCTCGAGCATCGTGGTGACCAGTTCGGCGATCGCCGAGCGCTCCGAGCGGTTGAGGGTGACGTGCGCGAACAACGGATGCCCCTTGAGCTTCTCCACCACGGCCTGGATCCCGTCGTGACGGCCGACCCGCAGGTTGTCCCGCTGGGCCACGTCGTGGGTGAGCACCACGCGCGATCCCGTCCCCAGCCTGGAGAGCACCGTGAGCAGGACGTTGCGCTCGAGTGACTGCGCCTCGTCGACGATCACGAACGAGTCGTGCAGGCTCCGGCCGCGGATGTGGGTCAGCGGCAGCACCTCCAGGCTCTCCCGGTCCATCACCTCGTCGATCACGTTCTCGCTGACCAGGCCCTCGAGGGTGTCGAACACCGCCTGGGACCACGGCGACATCTTCTCCGTCTCGCTCCCCGGCAGGTAGCCGAGCTCCTGTCCGCCCACGGCGTAGAGGGGCCGGAACACCACGATCTTGCGGTGGCGGCGACGCTCCAGTACCGACTCGAGCCCCGCGCACAGGGCGAGCGCGGACTTGCCCGTCCCCGCCCGGCCTCCGAGGGAGACGATCCCGATCGACTCGTCCAGCAGGCAGTCGATGGCGATGCGCTGCTCGGCGGAGCGACCGCGCAGTCCGAACACTTCGATGTCGCCGCGGACGAGCTTGAGGCCGCCGCCGTCGGTGACGCGGGCCAGCGCCGAGGACGACTCGGTCTGGACCCGGATCCCGCAGTGCACCGGTGTCTCCACGTCCAGGCCGGCCGCCCGGGCCGCGAGGGGCGAGGCCCCGCCGTCGGAGAACAGGGTGTCCACGAGGTCCTGGGTGGCGGGCAGGTTCGCGACCCCGCTGTAGCCGGTCAGCACCACGTCCTGGGCGTGGTACTCATCGGCGGGCAGTCCCACGGAGCCCGCCTTGACCCGCAGCGGCACGTCCTTGGAGACCAGGACGGTGTCGAGGCCCTCGGCGCGGAGGTTGAGCGCGCACGCGAGGATCCGGGAGTCCTCCCCCGTGTTCCGGAACCCGGCGGGCAGGATCGCCTGGTCGGTGTGGTTGAGCTCGACCCGCAGGGTTCCCCCCTGGTCGGTGATGGGCAGGTCGCCGTCGAGCCGTCCGTGGCGGAGGCGCAGATCCTCGAGGAGTCGGAGCGCCTCGCGGGCGAAGTAGCCCAGCTCGGGGTGGTGTCGCTTGCCCTCCAACTCCCCGATCACCGCGATGGGCAGCACCACGCGGTGCTCGGCGAAGCGGGTGACGGCCCACGGGTCAGAGAGCAGAACCGAGGTGTCGAGGACGTAGGTGCGTACGGTGTCGGTCACGGCGGACTCCTGGCCCGCGGCACCCGCGGGCGAGCTGGGGGTGGACCGGTCGGCCCAGGTCACCTGGTGGTGACGGGGCCGGGTGCCGGCCCCCTCCCGATCGAGTGGATCGATCATCGGCTGGGACCTCCCGACGGTCGGCTTCCCCACCGACCGTTGTGACCCACGCTACGCCCGAATCACACGAGTGTGAGTTAACTCATCGTGAATTCGTCGGTCTCGCCGGGGTCCGTGACGCACACCGGGTCACGGCACCCTCTCGAACGCGGCGGCCAGGCCCTGTCCGCCGCCCAGGCACATCGTCTCCAGGGCGAGCCGGCCCTGCCGGCGGGCGAGCTCGCGGGCCATCGTGGTGAGGATGCGGGTCCCCGTGGCCCCGACGGGGTGGCCGAGCGAGATCCCCGAGCCGTGCACGTTGAGCCGCTCGCGGTCGGCC
>NZ_JAALEE010000062.1:0-9767 GCF_014145265.1 Dietzia sp. CW19
GATGGAGGTGTCCTCCACGGGGACCACACAATCGGCACCCTCGGGGACCGGCGCACCGGTCATCACCTTGCAGGCCTCGTCGTCGTCGACCCGTGGCCCCGGTCCGTCACCGGCGTGGGTCGTCCCCACCACCCGGAGCCGCACCGGCGAGTCCGGACCGGCCCCGGCGATGTCGGCCGACCGCACCGCGTAGCCGTCCATCTGCGAGTTCACGAACAGGGGGAGGTCCACCGACGCGAGCAGGTCCCGTGCGAGCACCGAGTCCGCGCACGCCACGACCGGCAACCGCGTGCTCTGGGCGGCCCGCTCCAGCACCGGCGCGAGATGCGTGCGCAGGAGCTCTCGGTACCCGGCGGGAGACGGCCGGGATACGGGGTGGGTCGGGCGGTCGGGGTGGGAGGCCATGCCCCCACGGTAATCGCGTTGTACTGTGCCTACGGTCCGCGCGCGGGGCGCAGGCGGGGAAATAAAGGGGAGACGGTGGCGGACGGCGCGCGGGGTTCGAGGAAGCTGTGGTCTGTCCACGGCGACGGCAAGAACATCAGGCCCGGCGAGGTCGTGGCCCCGATGGAGCGCCTGAGCTGGCCCCGGACGATCGGCATCGGCGCCCAGCACGTGGTCTCGATGTTCGGTGCCACGTTCGTCTTCCCCATCATCATGGGGCTCAACCCGCAGCTCGCGATCCTCTTCTCCGGCGTGTGCACGCTGCTGTTCCTGGCGATCGTCAAGGGGCAGGTCCCCAGCTACCTGGGCACCTCGGTGGCGTTCGTCGGGGCGGTCGCGGCGATCCGCGCGCAGGGCGGCACGAGCGCGGAGGTCACCGGCGCGATGCTGGTGGCGGGTGCGACCCTCGCCGTGGTCGGCGTCATCGTGCACGTGGTGGGCGGGCGCGTGGTCACCGCCGTGCTGCCCCCGGTCGTCACCGGCGCCGTGGTGATGCTGCTGGGCTTCAACCTGGCGCCCGTGGTGGCCGAGACCTACTGGCCGCAGGACCAGTGGGTGGCGCTGACGGTGATGATCGCGCTGGTCCTCATGACGGTGGGCCTGAAGGGCTTCGCCGGCCGGATCGCGATCTTCCTCGCGCTGATCTTCGGCTACGTCCTGTCCTGGGTGCTGGACCTGGTGACCGGTCCCATCACCTCGTTCAGCGCCACCGCCGGCGAGGTGACCGAGCACCTGCGGGTGGACTGGTCGGGCGTCGGGGACGCGCCGTGGCTCGGGTTGCCGCCCATGACCGACGAGGCCGCGGGCGTGGTGGGCATCCACGCGCCCGACTTCTCCCTGGCGTTCGTGCTGCTGATCGTCCCCGGGATCATCGCCCTGATCGCCGAGAACGCGGGTCACGTCAAGGCGATCGGCGAGATCACGCGCACCGAGACCGACGGCCTGATGGGCCGCGCCCTGGCCGCCGACGGTGCGGGCACCGTCCTGGCCACCTCGTTCGGCGGATCGGCGACGACGACGTACGCCGAGAACATCGGGGTGATGGCCGCGACCAAGGTCTACTCCACGGCCGCGTACGTGGTGGCGGCGCTGACCGCGATCCTCCTGGGCTGCTCGCCCAAGCTGGGCGCGGTGATCTCGGCGACGCCCGGCGGCGTGCTGGGCGGGATCACCGTGGTGCTCTACGGGATGATCGGCCTGCTCGGGGCGAAGATCTGGAAGGAGAACCGGGTCGACTTCGGCAACCCGCTCAACCTGGTCCCGGTGGCGGCGGGCGTGGTGATCGCCGTGGGCGACACGACCCTGACCGTGACGGACGACTTCCAGCTCGGCGGGATCGCGCTCGGCACCCTCGTGGTGGTGCTGGGGTACCACCTCGCCCGGCTGATCGCGCCGCAGTTGAGAGCGCAGGCCGAGCGCGACGAGATCCACGAGCTCACCCTCCTCGGGCCGAACCCGGAGGTGGAGGTGCCGGAGAGGTAGACGGCGGGGTGGCGCTCACGCGCCTACACTCGACCAGAACGCCCGGCAGATCGGAGGTGCGCGTGACCGCGACCGACATCCCGAGCCCTCGGCCGCGCCCCGACGGCGCGCGGCCGGCCACCCCGTTGCTCATCGACACCTTCGGTCGCACCGGGCGGGATCTGCGCGTGTCGCTGACGGAGAAGTGCTCCCTGCGCTGCACGTACTGCATGCCGGAGGAGGGGCTGCCGCCCATCCCGGAGGCCGCACGCATGACCACCGACGAGGTGATCCGGCTGGTCACGCTGGCGCATCACGACCTCGGGGTCCGCGAGGTGCGCTTCACCGGCGGCGAACCCCTGATGCGGCAGGACCTCGAGAGGATCGTCGCCGGGACCCGGGAGGCGTGCCCTGACCTTCCGATCGCCCTCACCACCAACGGCGTGGGCCTCGAGCACCGGGTGGGCGCACTGGTCGAGGCCGGGCTCGACCGGATCAACATCTCCCTGGACACGGTCGACCGCCTCGAGTTCGCCGAGCTCACCCGTCGCGACCGGCTGCCGTCGGTGCTCCGCGGGGTCCGTGCCGCGGTCGAGGCGGGACTCGCCCCGGTCAAGGTCAACGCCGTGCCGATGAGGGCCACCCTGCCGGGGGCTCCCGACCTGCTGGAATGGGCTCTCGAGGAGGGCGTGCAGCTGCGGTTCATCGAGGAGATGCCGCTCGACGCCGACAACACCTGGTCCAGGGTCGAGATGGTCACGGCGCAGGAGCTGCTCGACGTGTTGGGTGCGCGCTTCGACCTGGTGCCCGCCGGTCGCGAGGACCCGTCCGCCCCGGCCGAACTGTGGGAGGTGGCCGGACGCTCGGTCGCGGGGTCCCCGGCCCACGTCGGGGTGATCGCCACCGTCACCCGCAACTTCTGCGCGGCCTGTGACCGGACGCGGCTGACCGCCGAGGGGACCGTGAGATCCTGCTTGTTCAGTGATGACGAGACCGACGTGTTGGGTGTGTTGCGCTCCGGGGCGCAGGACGCGGAGATCGCCCGGGTGTGGCGCGGGGCGATGTGGGGTAAGCAGGCCGGGCACGGCATCGGTGGGACGGCGTTCCACCGGCCGCGCCGGTCGATGGGCGCCATAGGCGGATGACGTGTCACCGAAAGCGGCGGCGGCGCGTCGGGGGCACGGGCTAGAGTCGACACCGTGAGCAGGACATCGAGAATGATCACCGTGGGGTACTACGCGGCGGCCGAGGACGCGGCCGGCACCGCCCGCGAGCGCCTCCACACGGACGCCGCGACCATCGGTGAACTGGCCCGGGAGGTCTGCGAGAGGCACGGTGAGCCGTTGGCCAGCATCGTCACGGTGTCGTCCTTCCTCATCGGCGAGGAGACCACGCGCGACCCCCTCGCCTCGATCGACGGGGTCTCCGTGATCGACATCCTGCCCCCCTTCGCCGGGGGTTGACCGGTGGGTCGGCGTCAGGGGATCGCGGTGGTGGGCGTGGCCCTGATGTGTTCCGGGCTCGCGTGTGCGACCGAGGAGCCGGAGGCCACCGCGACCGTCTCGCTCGGGGTGGCCGCCGCGCCGTCGTTGTCCGTCGCGTTCACCGACCTCATCCAGATCTTCGAGGAGGAGAATCCCGGGGTCCGGGTCCACCTCGAACTGGGGCGGTCGGACGAGATCGCCGAGGGGTTGTCCGATCGCACGGACCTCAACGTCTTCGCCTCCGCGAGCGAGGAGGTGATGGACCTCGCCGTGGCACAGGGAGCCGCCGCGGAACCGCAGATCTTCGCCCGGAACCACGTGGTCGTGGCGGTGCCGTCCGGGAACCCCCTCCGCGTGCGCGGACTGGGCGACCTGTCCCGCCCGGACCTGCGCGTGGGCCTGTGTGTGCCGGACACCCCGTGTGGCAAAGCGACCGAGAAGGTGCTCGCCGCCGCGGCGGTGGAGCCCACGGACGTCACATGGGAGGACGGGTCCCGCGCGCTCAGTGTCCGGCTCGCGGACAACGAGATGGACGTCGGGATCGTCTACCGCACTGACGTCGCGAGCTCGCACGGGTGGGTGGCGCCCGTCAGTCCCGAGGGTCGCGAGCGGGACCTGATGCGGTCGGCGGGAACGACCCGGTACGTCCTGGCCCGCGTCCCCAGCGGGGAGAGCGGGCCCGGGGGCGAGGCCGAACGGGTGGCGGCCGACCGTTTCCGCGAGCTCGTGACCTCCGAACGCGGCCGCCGGACCTTCGAGGGTGCCGGACTGGACGCGCTGCCGGAGTGACCCGGGGTACTGAAACCCGGGTTCTCGACGTCACGCGGTGAGGCATCGCCCGCTGAGCCGACCCGTGATGGCCGACCTCTCGACGTAGGGCTGACGCCAGGTGCGGCCGTCGGAGGAGGAGTCGCGGTTGTCACCCAGGAGGAGATAGTGCCCGGCCGGGACGTGGAAGTCACCGCGGTAGTACGACGACGAGGCGTACAACTCCTCGAGGGGTACGCCGTCCACGCGGACCGCGCCGCCGTCGATCTCGATGCGCTCGCCGGGCAGGCCGACCACCCTCTTGAGCACGCGGCCGACCACCTCGGCGTGATCCACCACGACCAGGTCGCCCCGGCGGATCGGTGTGGACCGTCGGAGCGACCTGGTGAGAACGAGCTGCCCGGCACGCAGGGTCGGTTCCATTGAGTCGGATCGGACGCGGGTGAGCCACCACATCAGGGCGCGTGCTCGTGGTGGTCGTGACCGTGGTGGTCGTGGTCGTGCCCCTCGGCGTACTTGAAGAATCGCACGTAGGCGTCCATGTACTCGCGGGCGGCGACGAGGTCGTCGGGGTCGAAGCCCCTGAGCGCGATGGCGTGGTCGAAACGACGCTCGAGCTCGTCCCACCGGTCCTCGTCGACCAGGCCCCTGAGGGGCTCGATGCTGCCGAGCTCCAGCGCCTCGTCGGCGGCCACCACCCGAGGGTCGACGCCGGCACCGGCGGGCGCGAGTCCGCTGAAGCCGGCGCCCTCGCCCGCGCGGTGCACGCGGACCAAGGTCTCGAGAAACCACCTGTCGGCGACCTCCCTGGTCTCGCCGCCCGCGACCCGGACGCGCCGGACCTTGTCGAAGACGGCGCGGACCTCGTCCTCGCCCCCGGGGTGGACCCACTTGAGGGCGACATTGACGTTGCCGCTGTCGAGGGCACGGCGGCCGTCGGTGACGGCCGGGCCGTCCTCGGTGTCGCAGTGGGCGGAGGCCTCACGGATGACGAGTCCGAGCAGCGTGCCGAAGATCGAGGTGACGTTCATGACGGGGTCCTTTCCCTGGTCTGAACTGGTACGTCTCAGACGGTAGCGCCCGAACGGGAGGGTTCCCATGACCTAGGTCAAGCCCCGCCCGCCCGCGCCTCCAGTCCCTCCGGATCGAGCAGGTCGACCTCGGCTCCGCGCACCTCGACAAGACCCTCGCGCCCGAGCGCGGCGAGTCGGCGGCTCAGGGTCTCGGGGATGGTACCGAGGTAGGTGGCCACGTCCTTCTTGGACATCGGCAGTCGCACCGTCACCACCCCGTCGACGCCTCGGACGGCGGGCAGGTCGAGCAGATATGAGGCGAGCCGTGCGCCGACGTCGGCCAGCGTGCGGGCCGCGAGCATCCGCTCTGTGGACTCCAGGCGGATGGCGAGCGAGCGCAGCATGGATGCGCCGATGTCCGGGTATCGGTTCAGGAGCCCGGCCAGCGAACCGTGCTCGAAGACGCACATCGTCGTGGGGTCGAGCGCGACGCAGTCGTTCTCCGGACGTGTCCCGGTGAGGAAGCCGCTCTCGCCCTCGACGTCGCCGGGGCCGAGGAGGCGCAGCGTGGCCTCGCGGCCGTCCTCCGCCGTGCGGCCCACCTTGACCAGCCCCTCGTGCACCACGAGCAATCGCGGCGACGACTGCCCCGCGCGCACGATCCACTCGCCGCGCTCGACGCGGAGCGGACGCGCCATCGAGGCCACCTCGGCCTGCTGCCGGGGTGAGAGCCGGGCGAAGAGCGGCACCGCCGCGACGCATGACTCGGCGTGCTGGTGGTCGTGAGAGGGGGTCATCGGGTCCCATTGTGACCGCGGGTGCTCCCTCGCGTGGGGCTGATCGTGAGCGCGGCGGTCGTCGGGCACACCCGCGGGACTAGACCAGCCAGTCGTTGGGGGCGAAGAGCTCGGCGTGAATCCGCTGTTCGGGCACGCCGGCCTCGATGAACGTCGCGCGCACCGACTGGAGGAAGCCGGTGGGCCCACACAGGAAGACGTGTGCGCCCGCCGGGAGCTCGACGGAGGAGAGGTCCATGACGCCGTGGTGGACCGCGCCCGGTCCGGCGGTCGTGTCCGCGCCGTGCTCGTACCAGGTGTGCACCTCGGCGTCGGCGAGCAGCGAGGACTCGCCGGCCACCTCATCGGCCAGAACGTGCTGGTCGGGCGAGCGGTCGGCGTGCAGGATCAGGACTCGCCGGGGATCGTCCGTCGCGGACAGGTGCGCGATCATACCGAGCATCGGGGTGATGCCGATCCCGGCCGAGCACAGGACGACCGGTGCCGCGTCCGGGCCCGACCCGGTTCCCGCGGCGTCCAGGACCAGGTCACCGAACGGCAGCGTGACCTGGAGCGTGGTGCCGACCCGGGCGTGGGCGTGCAGCCACCCGGAGACCTCACCGGCGGGGCACGGACCCGCGCCACCGGAGACCGCGTCGACCCGGCGGATGCCGATCCGCCACGTGCCCGACCCCGGCGCCGCCGACAGCGAGTACTGACGCAACTGACGCGCGCCGTCGGGCAGCACCACGCCGACGGAGGTGTACTGGCCGGGTCGGAAGTCCGGCAGGTCGCCACCGTCGGGACCGCCGAGGGTCACCACGGTGACGGAATCGGTGACGTCCTCCCGGGCCAGGACGACGGCGGTCCGGAAGACGTCTCCCGGCTCGACCCGGGCCTCGGCGTAGAGGGCGTTCTCGAAGTCCACGAGGACGCCCGCCATGATCCAGTACACCTCGTCCCACGCGGCCGCGATCTCCGGGGTGATCGCCTCGCCCAGCACCTGGACGATCGCGTCGAAGAGGTTGTCGTGGACCACCTGGTACTGGTCGGCGGTGATCCCGAGGCTCGCGTGCTTGTGGCCGATCCGGGCCAGCATGTCGACGGGGCTCTTCCCGTCCACCAGCAGCGTCGCGAAGGTGGCGATGGAGGCGGCGAGCGCGCGCTGCTGGGCGCCCAGCTTCTGGTTGCCGCGGTTGAAGGTGTCGCGCAGGAGCTCGGGGTGGTTGCCGAACATCGTGCGGTAGAACACCGGGGTGATCTCGTCGATGTGCGCCCCGATGACCGGGAGCGTGTCGCGGATGATCGGGACGTGGTGCGGCGAGAGCTCCCGCGGATGGGCGAGGATCGTCTCGAGTGAGGTGAGCGACGTGGTCATGCGGATCTCCTTCAGTGGGCGCGACGGGGTCACCCGGGCACCTGGGGTGCCGGGCGTCGAGGGGGTGTGGGTCGGTGGTCGCCGACCGGTCAGTGGGCGGGTCCCAGGCTGAGCAGGACCTGCCTGGTCGGGGTGTGGACGATGCCCGAGACGGTGAGTGGATCGAGGGCGGCGAAGAACGCCTCGCGGGCCTCGGCCAGGGCTCGGCGGAGGCTGCAGTTGCCGGCCAGCGGGCAGGGCGCCGGGCCCTCGCACTGCACCACCTCGCCGGGTCCCTCGAGTTCACGCAGCAGCCGCCCGACGGACGCCTGACGACCGGCCTCGGTGATCGCGAGACCACCGCCCCGGCCCCGCCGGGACTCGACGAGGCCGAGCTCTACGAGCCGGGAGACGGTCTTGGCCACGTGGCTCGTCGACGCGTTCACCGACTCGGCGATGCCCCCGGCGGTCATCCGGTCCCCGCGCCCGTCGGCCACGGCGAGACGCATGAGGGCGCGGAGCGCGAGATCGGAGAACCTGGACAACTGCACGAGGCCGAGCGTGCCATAGTGCGAACCGCCGGAGCGCATTTGTCCGCAGTGATCTCAAACACGTTCTGAGCTGGGCATTTGGCGGGCGTGTCACCAGCAGGAACGCGGGGTTCCCCTCACCGTCGCGGCCTGTCGGACCCTCGGCGGAGCACCTCGGCGGGGGTGGGGGAGGGCGCGGCTAGGATCGATCCCCATGGCAGCCTCCCTCCTCGTCGCCGGCACCACGTCGGATGCCGGCAAGAGCGTGGTGGTGACGGCGCTGTGCCGGGCGTTCGCCCGGCGGGGCGTCAGGGTCGCGCCGTTCAAGGCGCAGAACATGTCCAACAACTCGATGGTCGTCCGGGGGCCGGCGGGCTTCGGGGAGATCGGGCGCGCGCAGTGGATCCAGGCCCTCGCGGCACGCGCCGAGCCCGAGGTGGCGATGAACCCGGTGCTGCTCAAGCCGGGCGGCGACCGGCGCAGCCACGTGGTGGTGATGGGCCGCCCCGCCGGGACGGTCTCGTCCAGGGACTTCGTCGACGGTCGCGTGCATCTTGCCACCGCCGCCCATGCCGCATACGACGACCTGGCCGACCGGGTCGACCTGGTGCTGTGCGAGGGCGCGGGCAGTCCTGCCGAGATCAACCTCCGTGCCGGTGACTACGTCAACATGGGCCTGGCCCGTCACGCCGACATGCCGGTGGTCGTGGTGGGCGACATCGACCGCGGCGGGGTCTTCGCCGCGATGTACGGCACGGTGGCACTCCTGGATGCCGCCGACCAGCGGCTCGTCGCAGGCTTCGTCGTCAACAAGTTCCGCGGTGACCCCTCGCTCCTCGGACCGGGGCTGGACCACCTCGAGGCGCTCACCGGACGGCGGGTCCACGGAGTGCTGCCCTGGAGCCCCGACGTGTGGCTCGACTCCGAGGACGCGCTGGACATCGGCGGTCGCCGCGCCGACGCCGGCCGGGCGTTGCGGGTCGCCGTGATCCGGCTGCCCCGGATCAGCAACTTCACCGATGTCGACGCGCTGGGGCTGGAGCCGGCCGTCGACGTGGAGTTCGTCACCGACCCCCGGACCGTCCGGGGCGCGGACCTGGTGGTCCTGCCCGGCACGCGCGCGACGATCGACGACCTGGCCTGGCTCCGCTCCCGCGGTCTGGACCGCGCGGTGATCGACCACGCCCACGCCGGGGGGTCGGTGTTCGGCATCTGCGGTGGCTTCCAGATGCTCGGCCGACTCGTCCGGGACCCGGAGGGGGTGGAGGGTCCCGAGGGCGCGGAGGTCGACGGGCTCGGGCTGCTGGACGTGGAGACGGAGTTCGGGCCGGAGAAGGTCCTGCGGCTGCCCACCGGGGAGGCGCTCGGTCAGGCGGCGGCCGGGTACGAGATCCACCACGGGCGGATCGGCCTCGGCGCGGACCCCGAGTTCCTCGGGGGTGCGAGGCGCGACGGTGTGGCGGGCACCATGTGGCACGGGAGCCTCGAGTCCGACGGGTTCCGTCAGGCCTACCTCGCGGAGGTGGCGGCCCGTGTCGGCCGGGTCCGCGAACCCTCCGGTGTGGACTTCGCCGCCGCACGCGAGAGGCGACTGGACCTGCTGGGTGATCTGGCGGAGGAGCACCTCGACCTGGACGCCCTGCTGGAGCTGGCCCGCGAGGGCGCGCCGGAGATGCCGTCCCTGCCGCCGGGGTCGGAGCGGTGATCCTCGTCCTGGGTGGGACCGCTGAGGCGCGGGAGCTGGCGAGACTGCTGCAGGACGCGGGTCACGAGTTCTGCTCGTCCCTGGCGGGGAGGGTGGCGCGTCCGCGCCTGCCCGTGGGCCGGGTCCGGATCGGCGGCTTCGGCGGGGTCGAGGGGCTCCGCGACCACCTCTCCACGCAGGGGGTCCGCGTGGTCGTGGACGCCACGCACCCGTTCGCCGCGGGGATCTC
>NZ_JAALEE010000063.1:0-16975 GCF_014145265.1 Dietzia sp. CW19
TGGTAGCCGCATCGGCGAGCTGGAACGCGCAGCCCGCGACGCGGGCGCGCAGGCCGAGGAGCGGAGAACAAGGCGAGAGCGGTTCGAGGACGCCGTCGCGAGGGCCGGCCTCGACCCGGTCGGCGACGCCGCCGGATTCGCGGACCTCGCCGTCCAGGTCGGTCGGGCGCAGGCAGAGATCGAGACGCAGATCGCCGAGCTCAAGGAGCGGTACGACGCGCTGGTCCTCGGGCACGGTGAGGAGAAAGCGCAGCTCCGCGAGGTGCAGGAAGAGCTGGACAGCCTCGCGACCCGCCGCAGCAACCTGCCGACCGAACAACTCCAGGTGCGGTCCGCCCTCTGCGCGGAACTCGGAGTGTCGGAAGAGGAGCTCCCGTTCGCCGGCGAGCTTTTGGACGTGTCCGAAGAGCACGCGCAGTGGCGGGGAGCCGCCGAGCGGGTGCTGCGCGGATTCGCGGTCTCGCTGCTGGTGCCACAGCGGTACTACGCGGATGTCGCCGAATGGGTCAACGCCCGCCGGCTGACCGCCCGGCGCTCCGACGGTCGCGAGATGGGGGTCCGCCTGACCTACGAGCGGGTTCCGGAGCGCCACCTGCCCTTGCAGCGCCCCCATTCCGACGGACTGCTGCTCGCCGACACGGTGGAGATCGCCGACACACCGCTGCGCGGGTACCTGAGCAAGGAGTTGTTCGCCCGGGCGGACCATCTCTGCGCCACCACGGTGGAGGAGTTCCGGCACGCCGAGCGGGCGGTGACTCGCGAGGGCCAGGTGCGGTCCAGAAACCATCACGTCAAGGACGACCGGCGGTCCGCGGCCGATCCCCGCGGCTGGGTGCTGGGCTGGCGCAACGAGCAGAAGATCGCCGCACTGCAGGAGCGGCGCGGCGACCTCACCCGATCAGTGGAGCGGCTCGCCGCCCAACTCGAATCGGTGTCGCGGGAGCAGAACGAGGTGGGGGAGCGGCGCACCGCACTTTCGCGGGTGGCGGACTATCCCTCGTGGCGCGATCTCGACTGGGAGGACGCCCGATCGCGGGCGGACGCCGCCGATGCCGAGCGCCGTCGCCTGCTCGAGGGCAGTAGTGAACTGGCCGAGATCGACAGACGCGTGGCGGAGGTCGACACACGAGTGAACGAGCTCAGCCAGACCAAGGACACTCTCGGCGAGGCGAAGGGCAGTGGAGAAAGCCGCATCGCCCAGGAGAGCAGTCAGATCGACCGCGACCGGCGCAGCCTCGACGAGCTGACGGCGGACATCCGCGCAGCAGCGGCGGACATCTACCCCAGACTCCGGACACGACAGGGCCGCGCGGGGTCGACGACCGCGGATCAAGCCGAACTCCACGAACGACGACTGTCCGACGAAATCGACAAGGAGACCGGCCAGACCCAGCGCGAACTCAACGGCTACACCACCAGTCTGCAGCAGGGTATGGCGGAGATCCGGCGACGCTGGCCGGAGCAGACCACCGAGATGGACGCCTCGGTCGACGCGCGCGGGGAGTACATCCGCTTCCACGCGCAGGTGGCCCAGGACGATCTGCCGCGCTTCATCGCGGAGTTCGAGGAGCAGCTCAAGAAGAACGCCATCCGCGAACTCGCCGGCTTCCACAACTGGCTGCAGCGCCAGGCCGACGATATCCAACAGAAGATCGAGAAGATCAACGAGGCTCTCGGTGCGATCGACTTCAATCCCGGACGCTACGTGCGCCTGGATCGGGAGAACACGGTCAACCAGGATGTGCGGGAGTTCCGATCCGACCTGCGAGCGGTCACCGACGACACCCTCGGCGGCGACGACCGCTACTCCGAGCAGCGGTACCAGGAGGTGCGGGCGATCCTCGAGCGACTCCGCGGCCGGGAGGGCCACAGCGAGACCGACAAGACGTGGCGGGCGCGAGTCACGGACGTGCGCAACTGGTACACCTTCTCCGCCTCGGAGCGCGACCGCGAGACCGACGAGGAGTGGGAGCACTACCGCGATTCGGACGGCAAATCGGGCGGCCAGAAAGAGAAGCTCGCCTACACCATCCTCGCGGCGTCGCTGGCGTACCAGTTCGGCCTGGAGTGGGGCGCGGAGAAGGCCCGTGACTTCCGCTTCGCCGTGATCGACGAGGCGTTCGGCCGCGGCTCCGACGCCTCCACCCGGTACGCCCTCGAACTGTTCGCCAAGCTCGGCATCCAGCTGCTGATCGTCACGCCCCTGCAGAAAGTGCACGTGATCGCACCGTACGTGCGCTCCATCGGGTATGTGGACAATGTCGAGGGCAGGAATTCGAGGCTCGTCATGATGTCCACAGAGGAGTACCACCGCCAGCGCGGCGGAGAGTGATGGTCGCCGGCGCGCGGAAGTGGGCCACGCCGGAGGCGGTCCGCGAGAAAGTGCACAGGCGGTGGGTCGACGGCACCCTTCTCCGTGCTTTCGCCCGCGGGGAGGCGCTCATTCCACTCGAGGTCCCACTGGGAGGTCCGAGAACGTCTGAGCTCGGTGAGCGCTTCGGCGAGGTGCAGGAGTGGATGGCCGCCCTCGAGGCCGGCAGTCGCGACGGCAGCCGATACACGCTGCGGTACACGGCGGTAGGCGGCCGGAAATTCGGACGCAATCAGATTCCCACGCACGCTCTGGTGACCCGGTTCGACCAGGCATGGGCACTGCTCGGAGTCCGGGCACAGGTCACCATCTTCGAACAGATGCTGGCAGCGGCCCCGGATGCTCCGGTGCGGGACTGGGTGCTCGCCAGACCCGTCGCGGCGCTCGACCATGCGCAGGTGTGGCCGCAGATCCTCGCGGCGTACCGCTGGCTCGATGACTCCCGCGGGTCGGGCAGGTACCTGCGGCAGATCGATGCCCCGGGAGTGGACACCAAGGTCGTCGAGAGTCATCGGACAGTTCTCGCAGGGCTCCTCGGAGTCTCACGCAACGCCACTTCGTTTCTCCACGACCTTGGCCTGCGCACCAAGCCCGAGTACGTCCGGTTCCGCATGGCGGGCAGCGTCGCGCCGATGTCGGTCACCGAACTGTCCGTGCGACCGGAGGAACTCGACGGACTTGGCATGTCCTTCACCACGGCCGTGATCGTGGAGAACGAGATCACCTACCTCACGCTGCCCGTCCCGGACGACGGAGTGCTGATCTGGGGGAAGGGATTCGACGTGGCCCGCCTCGGCCGCTGGGACGCGCTTCGAGTGGCCGACGTGCACTACTGGGGCGACCTCGACACACACGGCTTCGCCATCCTCCACCGGCTGCGCACGCACCTTCCGCGGGTGCGGTCTTTCCTCATGGACCTCGAGACCCTCAACACACACCCTCAGCGATGGGGACAGGAGTCCTCACCCACCAGCGCGACACTCGATCAACTAACGGCGGCGGAGGCGGCGGTCTACGACGACCTGGTCTCCGACCGCTTCGCCGAGCGCGTCAGACTTGAGCAAGAGCGGATCGACTGGGCCTGGGTTCTGGACCGGTTGCCCTACCGGACAGGTGGCACATGAACGCCACTCGATCGTGCGCACACCTGGTCGAAAGCCCGACACCTCGTCGTCACTTCCCCCGCCGCCGGTCGGTTGGAAGCGTCCCGGTATCCGAGGTGCCGGTAGCCTGAAGCTATGGGTGTCGCTGCCACGAACGCCACGTACGACCTGCCGGAAGAGCAGGCTGTGCTCGACGTGCTGCGTTCTTTCGGTGTACGGCGGGCTCGGCTGTTTGGAAGCGCGGCCCGCCGCGAGTTGACGGCCACGAGCGACATCGACCTGCTCGTCGAGATGGACGGCCCGGTCGACTACGGGGCGATATTCCGGCTGTCCGAGGCTCTGGAGAGGGTCGCGGGCCGACCATTCGACGTCCTCACATCGATCAAAGTGCCGTTCCGGCCGTTCGTCGAGCCCGAACTGGTCGAGCTCGCGTTATGAAATCCCCGATCCCGTACCTCGACATGGCGGTCGCCGCAGCTACGAGGGCGGCCGGTTACGCCCCTGCGTCTGAGGTCGAGTTTCTCGCCTCGCCGATGGCTCAGGACGCGATCTGCATGCGGCTGCAAGAGGTGGGGGAGAACCTCTCCAAAAGCCGTCGGCACTGTCCGGACTTCTACTCAGCTCACCAGTCCGAGGGTTGGCATCGCCTGATCGGCCTGCGCAACGTGATCTCACTCGGCTACGCCGAAGTTGACATGCGCGTTGTGTGGACGATCATGCGATGCGCATCTGGGTCCCCTAGCCGAGGAGCTGAAGGCTCTGTTGGCCACGTCGTGACCCCGGGTCGCCGTAATGCCCCGCACGCGGTCGTTCCGCGCCCCGGTCAGGATTGATACGAAAGCCGAGTGATCCGCCAGGCTTACGAGAGTCGCCACCTCGTCGTCGTCATCTAGGACTTTGTTTCGGGAGTCCACATCTCGCCCGCTCGACCACCCATTTGAACGGCCTACGACACGCCCCTCCGGACGGCGAGCGTGGCGGCGAGGGTGGCTCGGCGGCTGGGGTGCAACAGTCTGTGGATGGGGAAGAATCGGTCTCATTTGTCAGGCCGGGACCACCGATGTGGATCGGATTGACCGGTCTCGTCAGCGCGACCGCCGATTGGGCCGTTGCTCAGATCGAGACAGAAGCGGCGCAGCGTCTCTCGCGCCTACTCGGCACCGCGCTCGGCCCGGACAACGCGTCGCGGCTGTGGCGCCGCACAGAACCAGTCCCGGTCGGGGTAGTCGTCCCAGTCAGGGGTGTCTTCCGTGCCGTGATCCGTGGTCCGCGAGCCGGTGATCCAGAACAGGAAGTGCGTCACAGTCAACGGCGTGATGACGAATAGCGCACCCCAGCCCGTCGCCGCCACCTGTACCCAGCCGTCCCACCGCGGAGGTAGTTCGGGCGGCGCGGGCGCTGTGACGAGAACATCCCCGGTGTTCGCCGCTGCGGGCGCTCAGGATGGGGGACCGGGTTCTGCCAGCACAACCCTCCGGGCTCTTGGGTAGGTTGGGTGGTCCACCCGCCCGCGCCCCAACCCAGGAGGCAATTGAGCGTGCAGATTTCCACAGCAGAATCGACCACCTCCGACGCGGACAAGAGTTCGCTCGCGACACAGGACCCCAACGAGAAGCGGCGCAACCCCGACAAGGGCTATGTGGCACTGCTCGGCTGGGCGCCCAACGCGGTCGACGCCGTGGACCGGTTCGACCGCCGCTACGTCGTGGTGGCCCCGGACTGGGCCGAGGACTACTGCCGCCAGCACAGCATCCCGTTCGTCCCGTGGAACTTTGAGCGGCTCAACGACCGGTCCATGGAGATCGCCGAGACCCTCAAGGACATGGGTGTCGACGTGGCGATCCCGCTGTTCGAGGAGACCGTCGAGTGGGCGGGCGCCATCAACTCCATGCTCATGGACAACCCCACCCTGTACGGCCAGTCGCTGCTGCTGCGGGACAAGGCGCTGATGAAGCGCCGCGCCCAGCTCGGCGGGATCCGCGTGGGGATCTTCGAGGAGGCCCACGAGCGCGACGACGTGATCCGCTTTCTCAAGCGCGTCAACCAGACACTTCTCAAGCTCGACGGCGACCCCAACGACCCGATCCACCTCAAGGCCTTCGACAAGGCCGGCTGCCTGGGCCACCGGGTCATCCGCACCCCGGACGAGGTCGACACGATTCCCGACGAGGAGTTCCCCGTCCTTATGGAGTCCCACCTGGACGGCTGGGAATTCGCCGTGGAGGCCTGGGTGCACAACGGCAAGATCGTCTTCCTCAACATCTCCGAGTACGTCACGCTCGGCTACTCGGTGTTCGTGCCGGCCTCGCCGGAACTCGAGAAGTACCGGCCGGAGATCACGCGGCAGATCGAGAAGCTCATCAAGACCTTCGACATCAAGTTCGGGTTCGTGCACCCCGAGTACTTCGTCACCAGCGACGGCGAGATGTACTTCGGCGAGGTGGCCTACCGCCCGCCGGGGTTCAAGGTCTTCGAACTGCTCGAGCGGGCCTACGGCTTCAACGCCTACCAGGGCCTGGTGCTGGCGTTCGACCCCAAGACCACCGAGGAGGAGATCACCGCCTTCTTCCCGCGCGAGGTGGTCGACGCCACCGGTCACGCTGGCTGCTTTGGCGTCTACCCGCGGCGCCGGGTGGTCTCCACGCTCGAGATCCCCGAGGAGACCGAGGACCACGAGTACTTCGAGTCCCACGAGCTCACCGCACCCGTAGAGGAGACCGTCACCAAGCGGACCGCCTTCGGCACCCACTGGGGCCTGGTCTACTTCTTCGGCGACGACGCCTACGAGATGCGGACCCTCCTGGCGCGCCAGGAGGAGCTCGACTTCTACGTGTGACGGGCCATTCGCTGCGACGACGTGGGTACGGTACCGGGGGCGGGCACCCTCGCCCGGAGATCTGGAGAGTGAACCCAAGTGGCTAACGATGCGCCCGACGTGACGCGAGTACTCGACAAGCGGGTGGCCTCGCTCGTCGACGCGACCAGGGCCCTCGCCGACGCCGGGCACGTCGGCAAGTCCACGCCGAAGCGGCGCGTGCTCGACGGCCTGCGCCTGGTCCTGCTCCAGGACGGCGGCGCCCGGGCCGTGCAGTCGATGGCCCAGGAGCTCGAGTCCGCCGGACTGTACGAGGGGACGGACTGGGCGTCGCCGAGCTCGCTGGTCCCGGCCCTGAGCGCCGGGTCGCTCCGCAGCCCCAACGCGGACACGGCCGTGATGGAGATCGTCAGCGACCTCCGCCTGGTCGCGGTGGCCAAGGGGGAGTACCCGCACCCCGATGTGTCGGCGGAGGAGGCGTTCCAGCATCTCAAGGAGGTGCTGGCCACCAACGCCTCGCTGTTGTTCACCGCGGCCACCGAGGCGGAGCGGGTGCAGCAGGGCCGGATGGCCAAGGTGACCCGCACGTCCCTGGCACACATCGCCGGGGAGATCGGGTTCGACAGCGTCCTGGACCAGCTGGTCGAGGAGATCTGGCGGATCCTGCGCCAACGCCCGATCCAGGTCGATCACATCAAGCAGACCATCACCCAGATCGCCATCGCGCGCCACGACCCCGAGGTGGACACCAGCACCGGTGGGTTCGGCGTCGACCGACTGATCAGCAGCATCTTCGGCACCACCGAGGCGAGCCGGGAAGACCCCGGGGTGGACATCTACCGCTCCCGCCTGGAGTCGATGGACGAGGGGGCCCTGCAGTACGAGGCCGCCGGCTTCGCGCGGTCGATGCACGACACGGGACTGGTCTCGGCGTACCACCCCGTCCTGCTGCGGTTCCTGCGCGAGAAGGGCAGCTTCCTGCTCAGCGAGGCGCTCGGCTTGTCGAGCACCGGCCGCGAGAGCCTGTTGTGCTTCCACGGCCTCGTCGACGCGCTGATCGACGCGGCTGTCCACCCCGAGACCGCGCAGTCGGTCTACGGACTGGCTCTGTTGCTCGAGCGCGGGATCCTGTTCCAGCCGGCCGTCGCGCCCGCACTGTGGCGGCTGTTGGCCCTGCCCCTGTCGGACTACGCGAACGAGCGCCTGGCGCTGGCCTACGGCCCGGAGCATCCGGGGAGGATCTGGCTGCTGTCCGGGACGCTGTCCATGCTGGGCCAGCCTCTGGGCGTGGGGCAGGGCGACAACCCGACCTGCCAGTCCGCCCGCGCGCTGTCCATGTGGGCGTACAACGACCCCGACTACCTGCTGCAGACCATCGCCTGGGCGGCGCGGGACAACGAGGTGGTCATGCACTTCGAGGGGAGCCCCCTGTCCTCCCGCGGCCTCGATGCGGGCCTTGCGGAGACGCTCCCCGTCGACCTGGACCCAGTCTCGCTGCTCGTGGTGCCGCACCTGGACCGGATCTACGCCGAGATGGGCCGGCTCTGCGCCGACCGCGAAGGCGACCCCCACCGCTGGGTGAACCCCGAGTTCCACGGCTGGTGGGCCGCGCGGGGATTCCGCATCAACGTGGACGTGGAGTCCGGCAGGCTGACCGGGCTCGAGGACTTCCTGCGGCACTTCTACGGCAGCTACCACCCGTTCCACAACGGCAACCAGCCGCTGATCCACCCTCAGCCCGCCGGCGTGGCCGTGACCGACAGCTCCGCGCGGTTCGTGGGCTGGCACGCCATCACGATCCTGCGGGTGGCGCTGGATCCGGACGAGACCATGCGCGTCTACTTCTTCAACCCCAACAACGACAGTGGCCAGGACTGGGGCAACGGGGTGGTGGTGAGCACCGCCGGCCACGGGGAACGCTTCGGCGAGTCGTCGCTGCCGTTCGAGGAGTTCGCCTCGCGGCTCTACATCTTCCACTTCGACACCCTCGAGCCCGGCGAGACCGGGTCGGTGACGGCGGAGGAGATCGCCCGGGTGACCGACCTGATCCGCTTGAGCTGGGGCGCGGATCGGCTGCCGGAGCTCTGAGCCAGCCTCGGCTCTGACGCGAGCCCCCTGGCGTCGGCCCTCTCTTCGCGAGCCCCCCGCGACGTGTGCGGCGTCTTCAGTCCATTCCGGGCGCGCGAGTCGCGGGAGGGCGTGCACTCGGAATGCGTACTTAAGAGAGGCAGAGGATCTGCGCGGCTGAGGGCGGCTGTGGCCCATCGGTAATGATTAGAGTCAAGCCGAAGGTAAGAGAGCAAGTTCCTGCGTCCTAATTTGTGATACGTTTTCGGAGTGAAGGTCGTGATCTACGCCTCCGCGCGCCGACACGGCATCACAGACGCGGAGATCAGGGCCGTCCTCGAGCATCCGATCGTTCGATATCGACTAGCTCCACGCACGGGGCCTCAGGCGAAGTTGCTTCGTATGGTCGGAGACCCGGACGGCGGAGCTCTGATTGAGGTCGTGGTCGACCGGGTGGGCGGAGAGGAGCTACACGTGTTTCACGCGATGCTTCTGACCGCGGCAGTGGCGCGCGAAGTGCTCGAGGCCACCGGAGGGAACCTTGACTTGTCCGACGGCGTCAGCCGTAGTCAGAGGACGCAGCGGGAGAAACGATGAGCGAGACAGGTGATCGTGAAGCGCATTATGCGCGTCTCGCGGACGCCGTAGAGGCTGGCGAGTACGACGTGATCGATTCCCCGGCGGAAGTCCGCCCGGACTACCGTCACGGTCGGCCCCGGCGAGGGGATGCGGTCGAGGAGACCCGTCCGCTCGCTGTTCGACTCACTGAGTCCGATCGGCGCCGTCTGGCCGACTATGCCGACCGGACAGGGCAGCCGATGAGCGCCGTCATCCGGGCGGCCATCGATGAGTACCTCGGTAGGCACCCGGCCGCCTAGCGTGCTGCCGGAGATCTAAACCCGACGCGCCGCCCGCGGCGTACTCCGGCAGGGTGCGCGTCTCCACTTCGCCACGTCGGGCGGTGCCGATCCCGGTCATGCGTCGATTGTGCCCCACCGGCCCGCCCGCTCCAGTAATGGTGGTCACATCAGCAAGCCTGTCGAAGATCCTGCAGTACAGTGCGATGGTTCCCGTGCGCGCCGTCAGGCCTCGCCGGGCTTCCCACTTTGTTTCGCCCCGTAATGCCTAAGGATTCCCGTGACGACTGAGTCATCCGCCGCTGCCTTCTCTCCAGCCCAGCCCGACCCCGCCCTCGGCTCCGCGCCACTGCCCGCCGCCACCAAGCGGCTAATCGCGCTGCTCGTGGCCGCGGCGTTCGTGGTGATCCTCAACGAGACCATCATGTCGGTCGCGATCCCCGAGCTGATGGGGGAGTTCGCCGTCACCGCCGCCACCGCGCAGTGGCTCACCACGGCGTTCATGCTCACCATGGCCGTGGTCATCCCGTTCACCGGGTGGATGCTCATGCGGTTGCCGCTGCGGACGGTGTTCATCATCGCCATGACCACCTTCACCCTCGGCACCCTGCTGGCCTCGCTGGCGCCGGTGTTCCCGATCCTGGTCGCCGGCCGGGTGGTGCAGGCCGTGGGCACCGCGATCATGATCCCGCTGCTCATGACCACCGTGCTCAACGTGGTGCCCGCGGACCGTCGCGGCCGCACCATGGGCGTCATCTCCATCGTGATCGCCGTGGCCCCGGCCATCGGCCCGACCGTCGGCGGCCTGGTGCTCGACGTGCTGAGCTGGCGCTGGATGTTCTGGTGCGTCCTGCCCATCGGTGTGCTCGCGCTGGTGGCCGGCGCCACGCTGATCCGCAACGTCACCGCCACCCGCGCGATCCCGCTCGACATCTTCTCCGGCGTCCTCTCGGCCGTCGGCTTCGCTGGCCTGATCTTCGGCCTGAGCTCCTTCGGTGAGGCCGCCAACGACAACGCGCTGGTGTCCCCGTGGGTGCCCGTGCTCGTGGGCGTGGCCGCGCTGTCGGTGTTCGTGTGGCGTCAGCTCGCGCTGAAGGACTACGCGCTTCTCGACGTGCGGGCCTTCACCTTCCGCACCTTCACCGTCAGCCTCTCGCTGATGCTGCTGTCCATGATGGCGCTGTTCGGCACCCTGATCCTGCTGCCGCTGTACATGCAGCAGGTCCTGGGCACCACCACCCTCGAGTCCGGCCTGGCGCTGCTGCCCGGCGGTCTGCTCATGGGCGTGCTCGGCTGGTTCGTGGGTCGGCTCTTCGACCGCATCGGCCCGCGCCCGCTGATCATCCCGGGCTCGATCCTGGCCGCCGCCGGCCTGTGGGGCATGTACGTCTCATTCTCCGCCGAGTCGTCGCTGGCGATCGTGGTGGTGTGGCACATGATCCTCAGCGTGGGCCTGGCGCTGCTGTTCTCGCCGCTGCTCACCTCGGCGCTCGGCTCGCTCCCGCCGCACCTGTACTCGCACGGCTCCGCGCTGCTCAACACGCTGCAGCAGGTCGCCGCGGCCGCCGGCACCGCCCTGTTCATCACGGTGATGACGCTGGGCATCGTGGCCGGGGCCGAGTCCGGTGAGGGTGACGTGGCCGCGCAGATGACCGGCGTCCACAACGCGCTGCTGGTGGGCGCGATCATCTCGCTGATCACCGTGGTGGGCGCGTGGTTCGTCCGCAACACCGCGCAGACCGAGGGGCCTGCGGTGGCGCCGATGGCCGAGGAGCCGGTCGCTTCGTAACCGTCCGGGCACCTCGGCAGCACCAGCCCGGGCGCCCCGGCCGGTCGACACCCTCGGCGGCGTCGAGTGCCCTATCGCGCGAGCACCATGAGCGCACTCCGTGTGCAGCAGGTACGCCGCCCGGTGCAGCGCGACGACCGTCTTGCCCGTCCCCGGGCCGCCGTCCACCACGAGTGCGCCCGAGGAGTCGGCGCGGATGATCGCGTCCTGGTCGGCCTGGATGGTGGCCAGCACGTCGTGCATCCGGCCGGTCCTCACCCGGCCGAGGCTCGCGACGAACGCCGATTGGTCGTCCGGGGCGGTGCGGGTGCCCACCTCGTCGTCGTCGTCAAGAACCTCGTCCCAGTAGTCGACGACGCGCCCGCCCGACCACCTGTACCTCCGCCGGTACGCCACGCCCATCGGCCGGGGGAGCGTCGCGGCGAAGAACGGCTCGGCGGCCGGCGAGCGCCAGTCCACCAGCAGGGGGGTGCCGGTCGGGTCGATCAGCCCGATGCGGCCCACGTAGACCGGATCGGCGCCCCCGGTGAAGGCGACGTGCCCGATGCACAGGTCCAACCCGAAGGGCCGCAGGGTGGTGAGTTCGGCGACGAGGCGGCGGATGTCCGCATCGCGGTCGATGGTCTGGGCGCCGGTACCGGCCGGGTCGCGGCGACGGGCGCCCAGGCGGGCCGACAGGTCGGCGACCCGCTGCGCGAGGCAGTCCGCGATCGCCGAGAACTGCTGTTCGTCGGCGGCGATCAGGGCCGGATCGGCCTTGCTCCGAAGGTGGTCGGGGAGAGCGAAAATGCTGGTCGGCAGGGGTGGCATCGCGCTAGTGTGCGCCCCCACCGGGGTCTTGCGGCAAGACCCCCCACCGGCTATATCTTGAAAGGGGCACAGGGAACGTCGGCCCGACCCGAGGCTCCCGCCCTCGCGCCACAGTGACCCACGTCATATCCTCAGAGCGTGAAGGTTGATCTGACGGTCCTGGCCATCCCCGGTTTCATCGCGGCGATGGCGGCCGAATACGCATGGCAGTCCCGCAATCCGGCGGAAGGGGAGCGGGCCGGCGGCTACGAGTTCGCCGACACCATGGCCAGCCTGTCGATGGGCGTGGGCAGTCTGGTGTCTCCGTACGTGGCGGACACGCTGCTCGCCCCCGTCACCCCGCGCACCGGCCGGTACGCCAAGGCGCTGATGGGCCTGTCCCTCGCGGCGGCGGCCGCAGCGACGGTGGGAGACGTGGTGCGGCGCACCCGGACCACCGGTCTGCTCAGGGCGGGCGCGTTGCCGTCGAGGGTGTCGTCATCCCTTTCGAGTCGAGCACCCCTGTCAAGCCAACCGCCCCTGTCAGGCCGGGCGAAGGGGAACGACGACGACGAGGTCCTCACCTCCGACCCGGATCCCGTCCCCGGGACCGCCCAGGTGCCGCCCGCGCTGCGACGCATCACCGGAGGGTCGGCGGTGACGTCGCTCGCCTCGGCGGTGGTGACGGTCTCGACGTTGTGGAGTGCGCAGACGGCCGGCAAGAGGCTCTTCCGCCTCTCCCCGCTTGATCTGGGCACGGGTCCGCTCGCCTACGCGGTGGCGATCCTGGGGTGGGACTTCATCTACTACTGGAACCACCGCTTCGATCACGAGAGCCGCTGGCTGTGGGCCATGCACGTGGTGCACCACTCCAGCGAGCGCTACAACCTCTCCACCGCACTGCGGCAGCCGGTGGCCGAGGCGCTGACGATCTACGTGCCGTACGGGCTGCTCTCGCTGCTGGGCGTGCGGCCGGCGCTCGTGCAGGACGCCCGCGCGATCAACCTGATCTACCAGTTCTGGGTCCACACCGAGGTGATCCGGTCGATCGGGCCGTTCGAGCGGGTCTTCAACTCACCCGCCCACCACCGAGTGCACCACGGCAGCAACCGCGAGTACCTGGACCGGAATCACGGCAGCATCCTCATCCTGTGGGACCGCCTGTTCGGCACCTTCGAGCCCGAGGGGCAGAAGGTCGTCTACGGGCTGACCACCAACATCGATACGTTCAACCCGGCGCGGATCGCCTCGCACGAGTGGATCGCGATCGCCCGAGACGTGTTCCGATCCGAGACCTGGAAGGACCGGGTCGGCTACCTGGTGCGCGGGCCGGGGTGGGCCGGGGCGCGGCGGGCGTGACGCCGCTGACCTGGGGTGCCCTGCACGGGCGGTCCAGGGCATCGCAGGTCAGCGAGCGGTCAGCCTAGCCCGCCACCAGGAACCAGGTTCCCAGTGCGCCCAAGGGTCACTGCCCGGTGATGACGACCCGGTTCCCGTCCGGATCGCTCAGCAGGAGGATCCGTGCGCCGCCACCCGGGACCGGGCCATCGTGGGCGATGCCGCTCGCGGTCAGCCGGGCCGCGGCGGCGTCGAGGTCGGTCTCGTCGAGGACGACGGTCGAGTGGCCTGCGCGCTCGGGCTCGGACCACACCTGTAGTCCGAAGGTGTCGCCCGGGTGCCATTCGATGAGGCCGGGCATGGGCCGCAGGTCGGGGGCGCGATCGAACAACAGGGAGTACCACTGCTCGGCGCGGGCGATATCGCTGACAGTGCACTGGGCGAGGATGCGACGGATCATGAGGCGCTCTTCCGACGGTGGAGTGCGCTCACCGTAACAACTCGCGTCCCGTGCCAGCGTGAAGGCCGCTGCAGCGTAACGGGTCACCGGTAGGGTTCGATCCCCAAGTAAGGCACCGCACCCGTATCGGTAAGGAGCGACATCGTGTTTCCCTCTGGCTCGATCGAGAATCCGCTGCGCTATCTCTTCGGCCCCGGGCCGGGTGAGGCGTCCTGTCTGGCCCTGACGCCCGAGTGCATGGGCCTGCTGCCGTATCTCGCCGCCCGGTTCGGCATGGGCTCCTGACGCACTGCGTCACGAGCGCGTCGCCCCGCCCGGCGATAACTAGAACCTGTTCTTGACACCCGTCAACCCCCGCGTATTCTCCTCAGGGTGACCACCCTCACCTCCTTCCCTCGTCTCCTGTCGCCCGGGCGTATCGGCCCCATGTCCACGGCCAACCGCATCGTCCTGCCGGCCATGGACATGAACGTCTCGGAGGACGGTGAGATCGAACAGCGGGAGATCGACCACTACGTCGCCCGCGCCGCCGGCGGTGCCGGGCTGATCATCACCGGCGCGTGCGCGGTCGCCTTCCCGCACGGCGCGGCGTCAATGAAGGAACCGGGGCTCTCGGACGACAGGTTCCTCCCCGGGCTCACGGCCCTGGCGGACGCCGTCCACGCCGCGGGGTCGAAGCTGTGCGTCCAGTCCACCCACCACGGCAAGGTCGCGCGGGTGGACATCGCGAACGACCGCCCGGTGATCGCGCCCAACAAGCCGGACTACGACTACGACTACTCCGCGCTGGCCGACAGCACCCCCGACGAGCTCGGCAGGATGGGCGCGGCCACCGGTGGCAAGAAGACGGTCTACCGGGAAATGACCGGCGAGGACATCGCCTGGCTCATCTCCACCTGGGCAGATGCCGCCGACCGTGTCGCCCGGGCCGGAGCGGACGCGATCGAGATCCACGTGGCGCACGGCTACATCCTCGGGGTGTTCCTCAACCGACGAGACAATCAGCGCACCGACGCCTACGGCGGGTCGCTCACCAACCGGGCGCGACTCGCGTGCGAGGTCATCGCCGCGGTCAAGGAGCGGGTGGGGGACACGCTCGCGGTGCTGGTGCGGGTGGCCGGCGAGGAGTACGGCCAGGACGGCGGGCTGACGCTCGAGGAGGCGATAGAGGCGTCACGCAGGTTCGAGCGCGCGGGCGCCGACGCCATCCACGTGACCGGCTGGGGCCGCAACCCCTTCGACAACTTCACCGACGGCCCCCTGCCGGACACCGTCGGCGCGTACCTGGACAACGCGGCCGCCATCAAGCAGGCGGTGTCGGTGCCGGTGATCGCCGTGGGCCGCATGCTGCCGGAGGTCGCGGAAAAGGCGATCGACGACGACAAGGTGGACTTCGCCGCCATGGGCCGGCAGTTGCTCGCCGATCCGGAGCTGCCCAACAAACTGGCCGCCGGCACACCCGAGCTGGTGCGCCCGTGCATCAACTGCTACCTCTGTGTGGCCGAGAACTTCTTCGACGACACCCCCTTCTGTGCGGTCAACCCGGCGTTGGGCAACGAGACGCTGCTTCCGCTCACGCCCGCGCCGGCCCGCACCCACGTCGTGGTGGTGGGCGCGGGTCCGGCCGGACTGGAGGCCGCCCGCGTGCTGACCGAACGCGGGCACCGCGTGACCGTGGTGGACAAGTCCGACCGACTCGGCGGCACGATGTGGTTCTCCAGCCTCACGACTCCGGACAACGAGCCCCTCATCCGCTGGTTCGCCGCCGAGATCGACCGCCTGGGCATCGAGGTCCGCCTGAACACCGAGGCCACGCCGGACTCCCTCCGCGCCCTGCAGCCCGACTGGGTGGTGGTGGCCACCGGGGCCGTGCGGCCGGCGCCGCAGATCCCGGGCGGGGATCTACCTCACGTGCACACCGGCGACTCCCTGCGCGCCACCATGCTGGGCACGGCCACCGCCGACGAGGCCGGGCTGGCACTGCGGGTGATCGGCAGGCTCGGCCGCCTGTCGGGCATCACCAAGCGACCAGCGTGGATTCGTTGCCTGACCAGGATCGCGCTCCCGATGGACAAGGACGTGGTGGTGATCGGCGGTTCGCTGGTCGGACTGGAACTGGCCGAGTTCTTGGCCGAGCGCGGTCGGCGCGTGACCCTGCTGCACGACGGTCAGCAGCTCGGACTGCCCCTGGCCATGCCGCGCCGGTGGACCGCCGTCCGCCACGCGCGCGAGCACGGGGCGGCGATCCACCGCCGCGTCACGGTCACCCGGATCACCGACTCCGACGTGCAGTGGACCGACCGCAAGGGCGCCGCCTCCTCGGCTCCGGCCGACATGGTGATCTACGCCGACGGCACCACGGCCTCCGCACCCCTGGCCGACCAGCTGCGCGACGCCGGCGTCGAGGTGGAGGTGATCGGCGACGCCGGAGAGGTGGGCTACATCCACGGCGCGATCCACTCGGCATGGAAGGTCGCGACGGTCGGGTGAGCACGGTCGGGTGACATCGCGTCGCGACGGTGGGGTGAGACGGCGAACCGCGGTTACCCGCCCAGCACCCGCCGCAGGAACCCCACGGTGATCTCCCCGGCCCGCCGGCTCTCCGGGGTCAGGGCGTCGAGCACCGGGAAGGCGTGCACGGCCGTGTGCCAGCGGTGCGTCTCGACGGTCCGGCCGGCGGCGTGGAGTCGCTCGGTCAGCGCGAGTGCGGCGGTCTCCACCAGCTCGCCCGCGGCCAGGGTGATCAGTGTGGGCGGGAACACGGCGGGGTCGCACTCGACCATCGACCTGCTGCCGGGCAGCTCGTACGGACGACTGGACCAGAACCGCTGCGCGCGCCGAAGGGTGCTGGCCGGCTGGTAGGCGTCCCGGGTGAACCACGAGCCGTCGCTCAGCTCCGCGTCGAGGTCGAACAGCGGCGAGTACCCGACCAGGGCGGCGGGAGGCCGGACGCCGTCGCGGGCCGCCAGCTCGCACAGCTTGGCCGCCAGGAAGCCGCCGGCGGAATCCCCGGCCACCACGATCCGATGCTCCGCCGGCAACTGGGCGGACAGCGCGCGATAGGCGCAGTAGACGTCGTCCACCACGGCAGCGATGTCGACCTCCGGCAGCTTCCGGTACCTCACCGAGTGCACGGGAGCGCCGAGGCCCGTCGCCAGGCTGCCGCACAAGCGGCTGTGGGTGCTGGGTCCGCAGAAGACAAAGGCGCCTCCATGGAGGTAGAGCACGACCACCTCCGCCATCGCGTCCGGGCCGGCGGCCTCTGGTGCGCCTGTGGCCGACCCGGGAGCGATCGGGGCGATCGTCAGCGCCGGAACGCCGCCCAACGTGGTGGGCTCCACGCGCACGCCGGCCGGGTGCGGGAGCCGGGTGAACCCGCGCTCCAC
>NZ_JAALEE010000557.1:0-1276 GCF_014145265.1 Dietzia sp. CW19
TGGACCGTTCCCGTTCTGGTGGACACGCGGAGATGAGCGGAGAGTTCCCCCGAGATAGAGGGAGCAGATTATGGGATCGACTCGTCGGAGCTTCACTCCCGAGTACAAGGCCAACGCGGTAAGTTTGGTTATCGATGATGGTCGTGCGATCGCCGAGGTTGCACGCAGTATCGGCGTTCACGAGATGACGTTGGGGAAATGGGTGAAGAAGTCCCGAGACGAGGGAAACGGCGAGTCTGACCGCCCGTTGAATGAGGACGAGCGGGCGGAACTCGAGCGTCTCCGCGAAGAAGTGAAACACGCCCGGATGGAGGCGGAGTTCGCAAAAAAAGTAGCGACCTGGTTCGCGAAAGACCCGCGGTGAAATTCGCGGCTATCGCGGACTGGGCTGAATCCGATTCCTATCCGGTCACGTTCATGTGTGCTCAACTCGACGTATCGACTTCTGGCTATTACAAATGGCGTGGCAAATCCCGCTCAGCTCGAGACCTGCGGGACGACGAACTGACCACGCTGATCGAGTGCCTCTACGAGCGTCTCAACGGCCGCCCTGGCGTTCGTCGTATGCGCGCAGAGCTCGCCGCCGGCGGCCATCGGGTCTCGCACAAGCGGGTGTGGCGGCTCATGAAAACCGCAGGCCTGGAAGGCCGCCACCCGAAGGCGTGGAAGCGCACCACCGTCGCCGGAGAGCGCCCCGTTCCTGCACCTGACCTCGTCGGCCGTGACTTCACGGCGGCCGAGGCGAACACCAAGTGGTGCGGCGATATTACTTACGTGCGGACCTGGAATGGCTGGGCGTACTTGGCCACCGTCATCGATCTGCACTCCCGGATGGTCGTCGGATGGGCCGTGGCCGACCATATGCGCACCGAGCTGGTCACCGACGCACTGGACATGGCCATCGCTCGTCGTCGACCACCCGGAAAAGTAATATTTCACAGCGATCGCGGAACTCAATACACGTCCGCTGACTTCGACAAGTACTGCACGAAAAACAATATCCGACGATCGTTGGGGCGCACTGGAATTTGTTTCGACAATGCGGTCGCAGAATCATTCTTCGCGAGCTACAAAAAGGAACTCATTCACACGCGCCCATGGCCCACCCTGAAAGCACTCACAAAGAGCACATTCACCTGGATCGAGGAGTACTACAACAGGGCACGACGACATTCCACACTGGGATATTTGACACCAGCCGAGTATGAACTAGGATTCAGAGACATATACGAACTCGCCGCTTAATTGCAGTGGCCACTTTAGCGGGAACACTCCA
>NZ_JAALEE010000558.1:0-11447 GCF_014145265.1 Dietzia sp. CW19
AAGGGAGCGGCGGTCGGCGAGCCCTGGGTCATGACCTCGATGTTAAAGCCTTTTCAAGACTTCTCAGGTCACATCACGGGGCGAGGTCGGTCCAGCCCACGAAGCCACTCGGATCGTGGCGGCCCAGCACGCCGTGCTCGAACATGCCCCAGCCCTCCGCGCCGTCACACGTGGCCCGGGCGATGTGATCGATGGTCTGGTACGGCATGAACGCCGGGAGCTCGGGGTCCGTGAAGTCGTACGCCGTGGACAGGCTCCAGCCGCGCCCCTTCCACTGGCCGTGCTGCCAGTCCGGGTCGCCCACGTATCCGGATCCCATGCTCAGCGGGATGTAGCCGAGGGTCTCCACCTCCACCACCAGGGGTTCACCGCTGGGCGTGGTGAGGTGGATCCGCGCCGACTCCGGGTGCCGGGTCCCGCTGCGGTAGGACACCTCCATGCGCGGCCAGCCCAGCTGTTCGATCCGGCCGTCGGCAAAGGTGCGGGTGGCGTGGTTGAGGGTGCGGTACCCGTCCGGGCTCTCCTGCATGATGATCATGAGCGCGTAGTCGTCGAACCGCAGCGGGACGTACGTCCACCAGTGGCCCTCACGCGGCTCGTCGGCCGAGCGACCCTTGGGCTCCGGGTCGCCGCTGGGACGAATGCCCCACGAGCGGTCCCGGGTACCCATCCACACGTCCGGGTCCACCGAATAGTCGGTGCCCTCGACGGTGAGCGTGCCGGACCAGCTGCCCACCTGGGCGAAGCGCGTGGCATCGAGAATCGGTCGGGGCCCGTCGAGCAGCATGTGCCGCTCCTCGAGGACCGCCTCGAACGAGCCGTGCCAGGAGAGGTCGAACGAGAGGTCCTCGTGCTCGCAGAGCAGGCGGACGGTTCGCAGCGGCTCGATCACCTCGACCCGGTACCCACCCACGATCGAGTCGAGGGACCGCTCGTCGCTGGCATCGGAGAAGCGGACCGAGCGCTGTCGATCGCCCTGCCGGACGGTGGCGAAGGCGTCGATCACGCCGAGATTCGGGTACACGCCCAGGCCGGTGACGAGATAGACGTCCCCGGTCCGGTCATGGGCGTTGAAGTAGTAGCGGTCGTAGAAATTGCGGTCACTCGTGGCGACCTGCGCCATCGACAGCGGGGACTGGTGGACCGGGTACTCGTCGAGGGGCGCGGGCTTGATCGTCATGGACTCTCCTTAGGTTTCTGGGGCGGTGGAGTGGGGCGGTTCGTACCGGGTGTCAGTCGGCGATCATCCGCGCGAGCATGGCGTGGTGCAGGACGTCCTCGTCCGGGTTCTCGTGCGCCTCGACCTCGCCGAAGTGGACGCGTCGGCGCTCGATCTGCGACATCACGATGCCGTGGCGCAGGGCGGCGTAGGTGCGGAAGAACTCCAGCTCGCGAACCGGTGACCCGGTGAGCTCCTCGTATCGGGCGACCACGGCCCCGTGGGGGAACAGATCAGTTAGGCCGGGGAAGTCCCACTGCTCGGCGATCTCCTGGAACATGTCGGGGAAGAACAGGAACCACCCCAGGTCGAGCTCCGGCGGCGCGAGCGTGGCCGACTCCCAGTCGAGCACGGCGGCGGGCTCGACCCCGTCGAACATGATGTTGCCGATCCTGGCGTCGCCCCAGCAGAGCACGTCCGGCGACAGCTCGGTGGGCCAGTTCTCCTCGATCCAGTCGAACGCCCTCTCCGGGACCGGGATCCGGAGACCGTCCTCCCACTGGGTCCACTCGTAGTAGGCGCGCTCGTTCTCCACGTGTGCCCGAAGACTGTCGACGCCGGCGGCCGGCGCGGCATCCCCGAGCGCGGTCCGTGGGTCCGGTGTGCCGTGAACCCGGGCCAGGACGTCCACGCTCACCTCGCGCACCCGCGCCCGGCCGGTCTCGCCCAGCTCCTCCACCACCCAGCCGCCGAACACGTACGGCGGGTTGTCGACGGGGACCCGGCCGGAGACACGGTCCATCACCAGGAAGGGCACGCCCAGGATCTCGGGCGAGTCCTCGACCCAGCGGACGTCGGGCACCGGCAGGTCGGTCCGCTCGCGGACGGCGCGCATCACGGCGGCCTGCCCGGCCAGGTCGTAGTCGGGGAACACCGGGAACGAGGAGGCCTCCGGCGCGAGTCGGGCCACCAACGCCGCGCGCTCGTCACGCCCGTCCGCGGTCCACTCGGCGTCAAGCAGCACGGAGATGCTCGACATGCCCGAGCTCTCGGGGCGCCGGATCGACGTCACGCGGACCGGTCCCGTGCTGCCCACCCGCTCGGCCAGCCACGTCTCCAGTCGGGCCCGGACCTCGTCGAGGTCGGTGGTCGAGGTGATGCTGTCGGTCCGAACCGCCGCCCGACTCCTCTCGGCGCGCGCACAACAAGCACGCGGTCCGCACGAGCCTGCTGCAGGCCGCCCGTCAGCTCTTCGCCGAACGCGGGGTCGCCGAGACCACGGCGGAGGAGATCGCCGAGGCGGCCGGCGTCTCCCGCGCGACGTTCTTCAACTACTTCCGGAACAAGCACGGCATCGTCATCGCTCTCCACGACGCCCACGTGGCCATACTCGGACTCCTTGTCGACGACCTGCTGTCCGAGCCGCTGACCACCGCCGGTCGGCTCGATCGCTTGTTCGCGGACGTCGCCGCCACCGCCGCCGCCGCGCCGGTCTACTTCGCGTCGCTGACCGGCGAGCTCGAGCGTGAACTCGCCGTCCCCGCCGTCAGCGCCGCCCGCACCGAGCAGCTGACCTCTACCCTGGTGCGACTTCTGACCCCGGGAGTGGCCGCCGGGGAGGTGCGCGAGGACCTGCCACTGCGCTTCCTCGCCCAGATGGTCGGCTCCACCTACCTCTCGGTGATCCGCTACTGGCGTGAGTCGCCGGACTACGACATCACGCTCAACAGTGCCCGGGCGTCGCATTTCCTGACCGGCGCCCTCGCACCAGGGACGGGCTGACCCGACGGTCACCGGAACCACGACGGCCGCCGGCCCCGGAGGCGCGAAGTTTACGTCGCCCCGCGTGGTCGCGCGACAGGTTGCGGACCTCCGCCAGAGGAGCAGAATCGCCGGCACGGCTGGAAAAGCCAGTGCACCCAGAACGATTCTCATCCCGAAGGAGTGCCGATGCCCGACAAGAAGTCCGACTCCAAGTCTGCCGCCCGATCCGCGGCCGAGAAGCTCGTCGACAAGGCCGAACAGTTCGCCGACGACCTGGCCGGCAGCGCCGACGTCGTCCCCGGTACGCCGGGATCGCGACCGCCGACCGTCGCCGAGCCCACCGAGCCCACCAGCCCGCTGCCGCCGAAGGCCGACCAGAAGGGCGCGACCCCGCACGGCCCGACCGGCGCGGAGCCGCCCGGCTCGGTCACCGCTCGCGAGGAGGTCATGCGTCAGCAGGGCCAGTTCCTCACCACCGCCCAGGGCGCGCGCCTGTCCGACACCGATCACTCGCAGAAGGCCGGTCGTCGCGGCCCGGTCCTGCTTCAGGACCACCACCTACGCGAGAAGATCATGCACTTCGACCACGAGCGCATCCCGGAGCGCGCGGTCCACGCCCGCGGGGCCGGCGCGCACGGGACGTTCGTGGCCAACGGCGCCGCAGCGAGCGTCTGCAAGGCCGGCGTCTTCGCCGAGGGCAAGGAGACCGAGGTCTTCGTCCGCTTCTCCACCGTGCTCGGCAACCGCGGGTCCGCCGACACCGTCCGCGACACCCGCGGATTCGCGACCAAGTTCTACACCGACGAGGGCACCTGGGACCTGGTCGGCAACAACATCCCGGTGTTCTTCATCCAGGACGCCATCAAGTTCCCCGACGTCGTCCACGCCGCCAAGCCGCACCCGGACCGCGAGATCCCGCAGGCCCAGAGCGCGCACGACACCTTCTGGGACTTCGTCTCCCTGCACACCGAGGCGCAGCACCACACCCTGTGGAACATGTCCGACCGCGGAATCCCGCGCTCGTACCGGATGATGGAGGGCTTCGGCGTCCACACGTTCCGGCTCATCAATGACGCCGGCGAGACGAGCCTGGTGAAGTTCCACTGGAAGCCCCACCTGGGCGTCCACTCGCAGGTGTGGGAGGAAGCCCAGATCACCGCCGGCATGGACCCGGACTTCCACCGCCGCGACCTTGCCGACGCGATCGAGTCCGGCGCGTTCCCGAGCTGGGACCTGGGCATCCAGGTCTTCCCGGACACGGTCGACGAGAACGGCGTCAGCGAGATGTTCCACGGCATCGACCTGCTCGACCCGACCAAGATCGTCCCCGAGGAGCTCGCACCGGTGCAGGTGATCGGCACGATGACGCTCAACGCCAACGTCAAGAACTTCTTCGCGGAGACCGAGCAGGTCGCGTTCCACCCGGGCCACCTCGTGCCGGGCATCGACGTCACCAACGACCCGCTACTGCAGGGCCGACTGTTCTCCTACCTCGACACCCAGCTCACGCGTCTGGGCGGTCCGAACTTCGGCCAGATCCCCATCAACCGGCCGCACGCGCCCGTCAACGACATGCTCCGCGACGGGTTCCACCAGTCCGCGGACCACGTGGGCGTGGCGCCGTACCAGCCCAACAGCCTCGACGGGGGATGCCCGTTCATGGCGGGCACCACCGACGGTGCGCTGGTGGAGGTGGCGCAGCAGATCGCCGACGCGCAGGTCGTCCGCGACGCCCCGGCGACGTTCGACGATCACTACTCGCAGGCGACGCTGTTCTACACCAGCCTCACCGAGGTGGAGAAGGCGCACGTCGCCGAGGCGTACACCTTCGAGCTGGGCAAGTGCTACGAGGAGGCCATCAAGATCCGGCAGGTCGAGCAGCTCGCGCACATCGACCATGACCTGGCCGTCACCGTCGCGTCGGGGCTGGGACTGCCCGCGCCCGCGAAGGTGCCCGTGGCCGAGGTCGTCACCAGCCCGGCCCTGTCCCAGATCGGCAAGGAGTGGCCGTCCGACGGGCGCCAGATCGGCATCCTCGTCACGGAGAACTCCGACGTCGGCGCGGTCAAGGAACTCGAGCAGGCCGTGTTCGGCGACGACATGGTCCCGCTCGTGATCGGCCCGGTCGGCGGCAGGCTCGGCGAGGGCGAGCCCGATGCGACGGTCGCGATCTCGCGGACCTATCAGACGCAGCGGTCCATCGAGTTCGATGCCCTCGTCGTCGTCGACCTCCCCGCCCACCCGCGGACCGACGTGCTCATCAGCGAGATGTACCGGCACAAGAAGGCCATCGCCACCCTGGCGCCCATCGACCGGTACGTCGACTTCGGACTGACCTCGGACACCCCGGGCGTGGTCGCGGTCGACGCAGCGGCCGGCGTGCTGCCCGCACTCAAGCCGCTGCTGGCCACCCACCGGGCGTGGGAGCGGCCCGACCCGGCCCGCATCTGACGCAGGGCACGGAGCAGTAGACGGACACCGTGGGTCGGGGATCGCGAGAGGTCCCCGACCCACGGCGTGCGCGGGTAGCGTCTCGGCCATGAGCGACCACCCCGCCACCCGTGAGGCCGCCGCCCGCGAGAGTCCTGCCGGTCTCCGCCTCGAGGCGCGGCGGGTGATCACGGCTCCGGCGGACCGCGTGTTCGCCGTACTGTGCGATCCGGACGGCCACGTGGCGATCGACTCCTCGGGGATGCTCCAGGCGGCCGAAGGATCGGTGGTCACCGCCGAGGGCGACCGGTTCGTCATCCACATGGACCGCGAGTCCCTCGGCGACTACGACATGGGCGAGTACGACGTCACGGTGATCATCACCCGGTTCGAGCCGGACGCCGAGATCGCCTGGACCATCGACGGGGCCATCACGCCCCCGATCGGCCACACCTACGGCTACCGCCTCATCCCGCTGGGCAATGGCGATAACGGCGATGGCGACGGCGCCGAGGGGGCGCGTACCGAGGTCGTCAGCTATTACGACTGGTCCGATGCGCACCCGAAGTGGCGCGACTCGGGAGTACTGCCGGTGCTGGACGCATCGGCGCTCAAGGCGACGCTCGGAATTCTCGACCGGGCGGTCAGGAGGGGATATGTCCGCGGCTGATCCGAATGCCCACCGGCCGGACCTGTGGTTCTCCCGCGACGGCATGGAGCTGCGCGCGGTGGACTCCGGGCCCGCCGACGGCGAGGCGATCGTCCTGCTCCACGGGTTCCCGCAGCGCACCTCCAGCTGGGACCTCGTGTCTCCGCTCCTGCACGCGGCCGGGTACCGCACCCTGGCGCTGGACCAGCGCGGGTACTGCGAGTCCGCCCGCCCCCGTGGTCGACGCGCGTACCGGCTGTCGGAACTGGTGGGGGACGTCCTCGCCCTGCTCGACGCCGCCGGCCTGCCCGACGCCCACGTGGTGGGTCACGACTGGGGCGCCGCCGTGGCGTGGGGTGTCGCCGGGGCGCACCCCGACCGCATCCGCAGCCTCACCGCCGTGTCGGTGCCCCACCCCGCCGCCTTCCTCAAGGCCATGTTCGCCTCCGACCAGCTACTGCGATCCTGGTACATCGGGCTCTTCCAGCTGCCGTTCCTGCCGGAGCGACTGCTCACCTCGGCCGGTCCGCTGCCCGAGAAGGCCCTGGCCGGGATGGGTATGACGCCCGAGATGATCGAGCGCTACCGGCGTGAGATGGTCGCCGCCGGCGCGATCCCCGGGGGACTCGGCTGGTACCGGGCCCTGCCCTTCGCCTCACCGTCCCGCTCGACCGCGCCGGTCCGTGTGCCCACCACGTTCGTGTGGAGTGACCGCGACCCGGCCCTGGGCCGCGGGGGCGCCGAGCGGACCCGCCACCACGTGGACGCCGACTACCGGTTCGTCGAGATGAGCGGGGTCAGTCACTGGATCCCCGACGAGCGGCCGGCAGAGCTGGCCGATGCAATCGTGGCCCGCGCCCGGTCGACCGCGGACGGCTCGGGTCCCGGGGCCTGAACTCCACCGCACCGGGTGCGCGCGGCCCGGTGCGGTGTCAGGCTGGGCCGATGTTCTTCATCTTCGGCTTCAAGAACTCGTCCCGGAACCTCGGGCTGGCCCGGGCCACGTGCCCGAACTGCGGCAACGTCGCCGCACAGCGGGTCGACCGTCGCAAGCGGGCGTTCTCTCTGTTCTTCGTCCCCATCATCCCGCTGGGGTCGTCGTACACGGCCACGTGCACGGCGTGCGGCATCACCACCAAGATCGACCGGTCGCGGGCCGACGGGATCCTGTCCGGCGCGTACTGATCCGGCCGCTCAGCTCTCGCGCGCTGGCACCGCTGGGGCCGTGGCCCTGTCCTCCCACGGAGGCGGGATCGTGGCGGCGACCGACGCGGCCAGGAGGGTCGCGCCGCAGCCGAACATCAGACCGACCCGGAATCCGGCCTCGGTGGGGACGAACAGCCCCTCGAAGTCCATGGACATCTGGGTGAGCAGCACGCCGAGCACCGCGGCAGAGGTCGTGGTGCCGATGGAGCGCATGAGTGTGTTGACGCTGTTGGCCGAGCCCATCTCGGAGGTGGGCACCGAGGCCATGATCAGCGCGGGCATCGCACCGTAGGCCAGCCCCACACCGCCGCTCACCACGATGCCGACGGTCATCACACCCCAGGTCGATCCCATGAGGAACAACCCGGACGCGTAGCCGACCGCGACCACCAGCGCTCCCAGGATGAGCGTGGTCTTGGGACCGCGGGTACCGATGAGTCGCCCGCTGAGTGGGGAGACCGCCATCATCGCCAGCCCGCCGGGCGCGCTCCACAACCCCATGGCCACCATCGACTGGCCCAACCCGTGCCCGGTCTCGACCGGGAGCTGGAGAATCTGGGGCATGATCAGCAGCTGCGCATAGAGGCCCATGCCGATGGTCACCGAGGCGATGTTGGTCATCAGGACGGGGCGACGGGCGGCAACCCGCAGGTCCACGATGGGTGACGGGTGCCGAAGGACCCACAGTGCCCATCCGGGCAGCGACACCGCGGTGAGGGCCAGCAAGCCGAGGGTCAACGGGGAGCCCCAGCACCAGTCGGCGCCCTTGGACACCGCGAGCAGCAGCGAGATGAGAGCGATCGCGAGCCCCACCGCGCCGACGACGTCGAGCGTGCCGTCCGGTTTGGCGGCCGGCAGCGTCCGGAGACGCACCGTCATCATCACGATGATCGCCACGCCCAGGGCCCCGGACCCCCAGAACATCCACTGCCACGAACCGTATTGCGCCAGGGCGGCCGCCGCCGGGAGCCCGAGCGCCCCTCCCACTCCGAGCGAGGAGCTCATCAGACTGATCGCCGGTGCGAGTCGACGCGCCGGGAGGATCTCGCGCATCGTGGCGATGCCGATCGGGATCACACCGATTCCCACGCCCTGCAGGGCGCGCCCGATGAGCATCGGCCACAGCGAGGTGGCCAGTGCGCACAGCACCGAGCCGACGACCATGACCGCCGTGCAACCGATGAGCACGTACTTCTTCGGATAGAGGTCTCCCAGTCGTCCCATGAGCGGACCGGCCACCGCTCCGGCGAGCAGCGTGATGGTGACGACCCAGGAGGCGTTGACCGCGGAGGTGTTGAGAATCGCCGGCAGCATGCCCAGCAGCGGGATGACCAGCGTCTGGCTGAGGGACATGACGACGCCGCCGAAGGCGAGGACCGCGATGAGGCCGTTCTCGTCCGACCGGACGGTGTCGGCGCCCCCACCGCGCGTTCGTGCCATCATCCCGTGTCCTTCCGACCGAGGCTCACGTCCGGAGCCTCTCGTCGGACATTACAGACAGGTGTCGAACGGGTTCTCGTTCCGGGCACGACCACGTCGTTCGACATGACGGTCCGTGACGGCGGAATCCTCGCTCACTATTGTCTACCGCTGTCCGCGGTGCGACGATGAGCGGGTGGACACCACCGGCTCGACCCGGCGGATCACCCGCCGGCCCACCGTCGCCGTGGGGGCGTTCCTCGCCGCCACGGCCGTCGCACTGACCGCCGCCGTCACGGCCCCGGCCACCGCGAACGCCCAGGACTCCTCCGAGGCCATCCCGCTCCTGTTCCCTGCTCCTGACCGCGTGATCGCCGTGGGCGGCTCACCCTCCGGGTTGTGCGCAGGCGCGATCTCCACCACGCTCGACGGCGACGGGTACCCGGACACGGCATCCGTCTCCTGGGCCTTCGCCGTCGTCGGGGTGGGCCCGTGCACCCTCACGGCCACCCTCTCGTGGCGCAACCTCGACACCGGGGCCACCGGGGAGAAGATCGCGCAGGTCCCGTTCCCGCGGATCTCGACGGGCATCCCCGATCCGATCTCCCACCCCTACGAGGCGCAGATCTCCACCGGCCCGGGCCGGGTCGAATACCGACTCACCACCACCGGCGGGGCCGTCGCCGGGCCGATCGTCGTGGAGACGGTCGCCTACGACGGCTGACGACGCCGGGGGCGCGCAGCACCCGGACCGGGCGGGCGTTCCGGGCCGAGCATTTTGTTGGTTGCCAAACCGGTTCCAGTAGGGGACGTGAGCATCCCAGGATGTGCTCTGGGCAGCGCGGGTCTTCACGTGGGCTCCATCGCGGATCTTGATGTGGATCGCGTCCAGGAACACCACCGGGTAGAACGCCTCCAACGGGCGGTGCTGCCAGGCGGCGACTTCGTCCAGGACCGCGTCGGTGACGTTGGCGATGGACTCGTGCGACAGCTCCACCCCCAGGGTCCGCGCGAGGTGGTGCTCGATCTCCCGGACGGTCATTCCGCCGGCGTACAGCGAGATGATCTGGTCCTCCAGCCCGCCGAGCCGGCGGGCGCCCTTCGGGACGAGCTGGGAGGCGAACGAGCCCTGCCGATCGCGGGGCTGATCCAGCTCCACCGGGCCGACCTCGGTGGCCACGGTCTTGCGCGAAGTGCCGTTGCGGTGGTTTCCGTCCCCGCCACGGGCGTGGGCATCGCGGCCCAGATGCTCGGTCAGCTCGGCGCCCATGCCCCGCTCAAGGACGGCCTTGAGCATCTCGTTCAAAAAGCCGTCCTTGCCAGTCAACTCCAACCCTCGCGAACGGGTCTCGGCGAGTACGTGATCAATCAGCGCATCCGAGAACACCTCCCGGCGAAGCCCAGCAGCATCTGATACATCCGTAGCGTCGTGGTCGTCAACAGCCATAGCGTTCATGATTCCTCCTCCGGATCAACTCACACAGACCATCTGACACGCCCCGTCGAAAGTCTCTGCCACCAGTGGGTCGGTACGCGACCAACTCATCGCGCTTCTCACGGCCCAAGCCGACCTGATTGACCAGGCGCCGCTGAACATTACGACTCTGGCTTGGCTGTCAATCGGATCAGTCGGCGGCGATCCTGCCGATTCGGCCGCGATCACCTCACTGCGTAGTCGAGTCATCGAGGAATACCGGCAGCCCTTTGACCGCATCCTCACACATCCTGACGTTCGAGCACAGCTCGGCAACGTCGACACCACCTTCGCGATCGTTCAACTCCTGGGTCCCGTCGTGTTCGCTCGCCTTACTGGGCTCTGCACCGTCGACCACGACGGATGCGTGCAACTCGTTGATGATTTTCTTGCTGCCCGCAAGCAGGGAGGCGAACCCATCCCGGCCGAGTCCATCCACGACCTGAACCGCTGTGAGTCTTGGGGTGGCTGGTCTGGGACCGGCTGGCAAGGATAGGAGTTGGCCGCATCACCCCGGTCGTGACTCATGAACCGCCCGGCCCCCTCGGGGTGCCCTACTAGGGATTTGTCCAACCGGGGTGAGGCAGCCGACGCCGTCCTGGCCCACCTCGGTGACTTGATCAGAAGGCTGTCCGCTCCATAAGGAACGTGACTCATCACAGTGCTGCCCCGAAGTGACTCCTACCCAGACCGGCGCCGGCCACCAGCGGCCGGACCGCTGTCCCTGAGTAGGAAGGACCCGAGCCGCTATGACCATCGTCGCGCATGCTCACCCATTCGTCATCGGCGTTGATACCCACGCACGCAATCACGTCTTGGCAGTCCTGGCTGCCACTGGTGAGGTTATCGATACCGCCCAGTTCCCGACGACCGCCGCGGGGATGGCCCGCGCGATTTCGTGGGCCACCCGCCGCACCGGCGGTGATCAGTCCGCCCTCTGGGTGATCGAGGGAGTTGCCTCCTACGGTGTTAGGGACACCTTTCGGAAAGCAGGGTTCTGATGATCGGGTAGCGCGGGTATGAGCATCGGATAGCGGTGGGCGGCGTCGTGTGCTGGTCTCGGCTTCACGCGTGGCAACAAGGCTGCGCGTGGATCCGAACAGGAGGCACGGGTGACTGATTACCGATTGGTGATGTCGCTACTGCTGCAGGACAGGTCCTACCGGGACATCGAGGCGATCGCGGGCTGCTCGCACCGCACGATCGCCAAGGCGAAGAAGGTCTGCCACGACCACGGGTTGACCGCCACGAGCCAGGTCGAGGCGCTCAGCGGCGAGGAGATCGACGCCTTGTTCACCGATGGCCGTAAGACGCCGTCGGAGGAGTTCGTCGCCTTCGACGTGGCG